>NZ_JAIQXV010000006.1 GCF_020166415.1 Deinococcus multiflagellatus | reverse complement strand
ATCATACGTCTTCCGAAACATTCCGTCACGGAAGTTGACCGGGCAGCGCAGCAGAGGGAGAGGAGAAAATACGGAGTTCCGGGGAGTGGGCTGGAATGGCGCCGCAGGCGGAGAACATCCAGGAAGGAACTGGCTGACACGGAGATGGACGGCAGTCCACATCAGCGCTCCGCAATCCAAGAAGAGCCCTCTACAAAGCCGTTCGCTGCCTGCGCCCTGCGTCCCCCTGCCGGAAAAAATTCGTGGCGGGATCACGGCAGTTTGCCTAGAGTAGGCGGGCCCCACGAGGAGCGCCCGCAGGGTGGCCGAGAACGGCACCACACCGGGCAGGCGCCGGCAGGGCAAGGCCCCCAGCAACTGGGCAAGTAGCGCACTGGTGAGGCTCTGGGGGTGAGGCTTGCCCTAGACCAGCCGGTCAGGGCGCGCCTCGCCCAGAACCCTGGGACGCGGCAGACAGCAGCGGGGCGAGAGCGGCGCTACTGGCCGGGCCTGTCCTGACGGAACAGGGCTTCAAGCTCGTTGACCGCCTCGTCTCTGGGAAACGCCATCACCACTTTGCCGCTGTGCTGCGCCTCCGCCCACACCCACCCGCCATGCCGCGCCAGGATACGGCGCATCTGGATCAGGCCGCTGCCCTCCAGGACCGGCACCCGCTGATCAGTGCGCACGCTGAGGTCGAACAGGGTGGCCGCTTCCTCTCCGGTCAGCCCCAAGCCGTCGTCAGTTACCGTCACATGCACTTCGCCGTCCACCTCCCGGCTCTCGACCGTCACGGTCCTCGCGCCGCGCGTCTCACTCAGGGTAAAGGTCATCAGGACCTCCAGGGCCTGCCGCAACAGGGCGCGGTCCCCCCGCACAATGGGCAGGGGCCCTACGCGCCACTGCAGCCGCTCGCCCCTGGGCGTGGCCGCCACGTCCGCCTGCACCGCCGCAAAGACCTCGCCCAGCGGCAGAAGCTCTTTGTGCACCGCCTGCTGCTCAAGCTGGGCCAGCTGCCTCAGATCGGCCGCCACGCCCCTGAGCCGCAGGACCTCGTCCCCCAGCCTGTCTGCGTCCTGAAGTGGCAGGTGGTCCAAGACCTGTTCCGACTCCAGCAGCTGGCCCAACCGCCGGGCCGGGGCTTCAAGGGTGTGGGCGGTGCGGGTAATCAGGTTGCCCAGTTCGGCGTTCAGGTCGGCCAGGCGCTCCCGTTGCCGCTCCAACTGCTGCACCTGCGCCACGCGCTCCAGCGCCAGGCGGAAACTGTCGCCCACCGCGCGGAACACGGCCTTTTCGCGCTCGGTCCAGGCGGCGCGCTCGGTCATCGCCATGCCCAGCACCCCAACAGGATGGTCCTGCGGAAAAAGCGGGTAGCGCGCGGCAGCCCGGTACACTTCCGCAACCGGGAGCCCGTCGGCCGCCGCGTCCCAGGGCTCAAAGAACATCGGTTCACGGCGCTCGGTGACCAGGGCGAAACTGAGGGCGCTGCCCGGAAGGCCGCGGCGCAGCTCCGGCTCAAACTCCGGTGCGAGGGCGCCTGACGCGTAGCGCACTTTCCAGCGGCCTTCTTCCTGCTCAAAATACACGGCGTTGCGAACACCCAAGACCGCCCGGAGCACCTCAGCCGCATGCCGCGCCAGGGTGTCCACGTCCCCCGTGTCGGCGGTCAGTTCGGTAAAGCGCACGAACGCGGCCAGGGCCTCGCGTTCCTCGGCCAGGGCCTGAACGGCCCCTGCCCGCTCCAGCGCCAGCCCCAGGTTGCGCACCACCGTTTCCAGCGCGGCCCGGTCCGCCCCTGACCAGAGCCGCGCACCGAACAGGGCCACGGCGAACACCCCCACCTGACGGCCATCCACGGTCAGAGGCAGCGTCGCCACCGCATTGGTGCCGTGTTCCAGGGCACCCAGTCCATCAGCATCCGGCGCGTACTGGTCCTGAAAGAGGGGTTCACCGCTGGTCCAGGGCTGGTCGAGACTGGGCACCTGGCCCTGCTGCAGGCCGCTGTTCACTGCCGCCTGCAGCGCGGAACTGCGCATCTCGCCGGCCTGGGCGCGCAGAAGCCACTGGGACCCCACGGGTTCGTAATACGTGGCGTAGCCGTCTGGCAGCAGCGAGAGGGCCACATCCTGGCCCAGGCGAATCAGGGCGTACGGGTTCAGGTGCGAGGCCAGACTGCGCGTCAGGGCCGCGAACGCCTCGAGCGCCCGGGTGCGCAGCTGAAGTTCGGCGTTGAGTTCGGCCAGCTGACGGGTGCGCTCCTCAACCCTGGCCTCCAGCACGGCGGAGTGCTCTCGCAGGTGGTGAATATCTGTGGCCGCGACATACACCCGCACCACCCCGTCCTGCTCATCCGGCAGCGGAAACGCGTTGACCACAAACCAGCGGTACGCCCCGTCATGTCGGCGGATGCGGTATTCCTGCCGCAAGGGCCCGCCTGCCTGTCCCGCCTGCTGGGCGCGCCGGGCCACCTCTGCGCGGTCTTCGGGATGAAGGGCTTCTGTCCAGCCCCATCCCAGTGCCTGTTCGGCGGTTTGTCCGGTGTAGGCCAGCCAGCGCCCGTTGTGCCACGTGGAGAAGCCGCCAGGCCGACTTTCCCATAGCAGATCGGGCACGAGGTTGGCCACGGCCCGGAAGCGGCCTTCCGAGGCACGTACGGCCGCTTCCGCCCGGGTGCGCTCCATGGCCGCCCACGTGCGTTCGGTGACCTCTTCAAGCAGCGCGATCTCGGCGGGCGTCCAGCGCCGGGCCTGTGCGGAGATCGCCACAATGGCCCAGAGTGGACGCCCTTCCCCCCGGCGCAGGGTGGCGGCAACCAGCGCCCCCATGCCCAGCGCCCTCATGTTCTGCCGGTCCTGTTCAGAGAGGCCCGCCGTGCGCGTAACGTCGTCAATGACCAGCGTGCGGTCAAGCGCCGCGCGCAGGGCCTCTGGAAAATCCGAGAGGCGCACGCCGCTGGGCACAGGCGGCACCCGGTCGTTGCCCACCTGATGCGTGAACTCGCCCCAGTCCTCGGCCAGCAGATACGCCGCCACGTAGCAGCGGTCCAGATGGAGGTGCTCTGCGAGCAGGCGCAGTGCCCGGTTCGCCACCCCGTCGACGTCGGATTCTGCCCGCAGCGCGTCACTCAGGCGCAGCAGGAACGCCTGCCGCTCCTCGTTGGCCCGGAGCACGTCTTCGGCCCGTCGGCGCCCAGTCACGTCGTGGGAAAACACGATCAGCTCATCCCCGGGGCGCGGGTACACACTGACCGCAAACCAGCGGTCCAGCAGTTCGGTGTACTCCTCGAAGGTCGCGGGCTCACCACTCTGAATCACCGCGCTGTAGCGCGCCAGCCACCGCTGCAGGTCGGCGTCTGGGAGCACCTCGGACAGCCGCCGGCCCAGCAGCGTGTGGCGCTCCAGGCCGGTCTGCCGCTCCAGGCCCCGGTTCACTTCCCGGTACACAAGGTCGGTCACCTGTCCCGCCGCGCCGCGCTCCACGCTGCAGACGGTAAAGCCCTCGGCCATCGTGTCAAACAGCGTGCGGTACTTCTCTTCTGAAATGCGCAGGGCACGCTCGGCCCTGGCCCGCTCCACGGCGGCCCAGGTGCGCTCGGCCGTCGCCTCCACCAGGGCGATCTCAGTCGCTGACCAGTCGCGCGGCGCGGCGCTCTGCACACCGAAGTCGGCCACGAAACGGCCGCCCCGCACCAGCGGCACCGTCACGGCGGCCTGGACCCCGCCCCCGGCCCACGCGGCCCGCTCGGCGGGGCCAAAGCGGGGGTCCATGGTCACGTCGGTCACCACCATGGTCTCACCACCCCGGCGAAGCGCCATCACGCGCTCGCCGTAGGTGTCGTAGCGGTAGCGCGCCGGAAAGGGCGCCGCCGGGGCCCCGGCGGCGTGGTACTGCCCCCGCAGCGTGCCTACCTCTGCACCGGGCCCCCCCTCAATGTCGGCGTACATGACGCGGGTGGCCCCCAGGTGCTCACCCAGCACCCGGGCGGCGGTGTTCTCGATGTCCCCGGCCTCGGTGAGGGGCCGCAGCGCGTCGCTGAGCCGCAGCAGAAACGCCTGCCGCTCCGCCGAGGCGCGCAGGGCGGCCTCGGCGGCCTTCTGCTCGGTCACGTCCTGGGCAATGCCGCCCACGCGGTGAACGTGGCCCGAAGCGTCCCGGATAGGAAAAGCCGTGTCGCGCAGCCAGCGCACCTCGCCGGTGTCTGGCCGCACGATGCGGTACTCCTGAGTAACGGTCTCGCCCGAGAGCACCCGGGGCATGGCCGTCAGGGACCCTTCCTGGTCGGCCGGGTGAACCAGCGCGTACAGGGCCCAGATGTCGGCCATGACCTGCTCTGGCGCCACGCCCCACACCCGCGCCACCGCCGGGCTGACATATTCGACGCGCTGACCGGCCACGTTCCACACCCACAGCACGTCACCCGAATGCTCGGCGAACTGGCGAAAGCGCGTCTCGCTGGCCTGCAGCGCCGCCTGCGCCTCGGACAGATCGTGGATATCCAGCGCGGTGCCGGTCCAGCGGCCCGTGGCAGGGTCCCGCACGGCGCGCGCCAGGTGGCGCCGGTACTGGCCGTCGGCGCGGCGCAGGCGGTAGTCCATCTCGTAGACGGCGCCCGTGCTCGCAGCCTTATCCGAGCGGCGCCGCGCCTCGGCCGCGTCGTCGGGGTGCACCACGCGGTGCCACGCGTTGCCCAGTCCGGCCGCCCGGTCCAGCCCGGTGTAATCGAACCAGCGCCGGTTGAAGTAGTCCACCGCCTCGTCGCTGCCCTCCCACACCATGGCGGGCACCGTCTCGGCCAGGTTGCGGTACCGCGCCTCAGACGCGCGCCCGGCCTCCCCAGCCCGCAGGCGCTCAATGCGCGGGAACAGGCGCCCCGCCACTTCCTGGATCAGGTCAATTTCGGCCTCTGTCCAGGGCCTCGCCTCGCTGTGGGCCACGGCGAAGTAGGCTTTCCAGCGCCCGTCCTGGCTGTAGGGCGCGGCCACGTAGGCGCCGATCCTCTGGGCCTCGGCCCCGGCCTTCAGCACTGCGGCGGCGCCTGTGTCCCCGGACAGCTCGCGTTGGACATCCGAAAGAACCGCCGCTTCCCCGGCCCGCAGGCGGCGCAGGTCATCCGGCGCCATGAAGCGGTCTATCGGGAAAGTGCCCAGGACCGGGGGCACCGCCAGCGCGTGCCAGAAGTGCCGGACTGTCACCTCTGCGCGGTCCTCGTCCACATCCACGTAGTGGTAACACGTCGCCCCCAGGTGGGCCACGAGTTTGGCCCCAACCGTGTGGACCAGCGCTTCCTCGCTGGCGGGCTGGCTGAGGTCGGTGGCCAGCGCAACGAGCAGTTCCCGGGTCGCCTCGCGGCGCTTGCGTTCAGTGACGTCCGTGAACAGCACCGCCACCTGACGGCTGCCCTCGCCGCCCAGGCGGAAGATGTTGAGGTCAAACACCCGGCCCAGCGTCCGCTCACTCTCCTCGACGCGCAGGGCCACCCCGGTTTCGGCCACCTGTCCGTACAGTTCGGCCCACCGGGGGTTGGGGGTGCCCAGCAGTTCGGTGCCCGTGCGCCCCACCGGGTAGGGCATCCCCGTGTGCCGCATAAACGCCGGATTCACCTCCAGAAACAGAAAGTCGGCCCAGCGCCCGGCGCCGTCCTTGATCACCTCCACGACCGCATACGCCTCGTCCATCTGCGTGAACAGTGCGCGGTACTTCTCTTCGCTGGCGCGGACGTCGGCCGTGGCCTCGCCCCGCGTGCTGGAGCGGCCTTCGAGCAGATCAGCCACCACGGGCCCCAGGACCCCTGGCGACAGCGTCAGGGTGGCGGCCGCCAGCAGCGGGCCCGGGGCCGCATCGTTCGGCCGCTGGACCAGCACAGTGCCGCCCACACCGCGCAGGGCCCGCGCGCCATCGTGACCGGCCTCTCCCCCACTGTCCAGCAGCACCACCAGGGCGCGCGGCCCCGCACCCAGGGCCAGCGAGGCCAGCAGCTGGTCCAGCGGGCGCAGCGAGGGCCCGTCGTCTGGCGGGGTGAAGACGCAGCGCAGGCCCGGGCGAACTTCCAGCCCTGGGCGCAGCGGCGCGGCATAGACACCCCCCGGTTCCAGCACGGTGCCGTGCGCGGCTTCACCGATGGGGCATGGAGACAGGCGCCGCAGGGCCGCCCATCCAGCCTCCGCCTCATGGGCTGCCCCCGAAAACACCAGCAGCACGGCGGCGCGCCGGGTCGGGGGCAGCTCGGCCAGCACCGCCCTGGCCGCCTCCAGGGTGTGGGCAGAAACGATCAGAACCAGCACGCTGAAGGGTGCTGCGGCGGGCGCAGGGGGTGGAACCATGGCTGAGACGTAGTGTAGGCACCCCGGCACGGCGTCCGTGTGAATCTGGGTCTGGTTGCCTTGGTGCAACTGCGGGATGGGGAATGAGAAGACCCCCAAGTGTGCCGCAGCGCTGCGGTGGCTCCAGGGGCCCAGGGCCACACTGTGGACCCGGCGTCTTGTTGAGGATGGACGCCAGCATCCTGCCGTTCCCGCTGCCTGGGCTGTGCCACGTGACGCCTGGGCGGCCAGACGAGGGGGCCACCCGCCTCGGGGCCCGCCAACTGCGCGCTCCCGTGGCCATGCCGAACCTGCTGGGCCAGGGGCAAAAGCCGCACAACCCCCGCCCTGAGACGCTCTGTATCCGGACCATGCTGGACGATCAGCCCCTGGTGGTGGGCGAGCCGCAGATGCGGCTGCACGCGGGCGCGCCCCTGACCACCCCGGCCTGGACTGATCTGAACGGCCTCCAGCGCCTCAATTCCCTCCGCAGACGATTCCCGTTGCCGGGCAGCACGGCCCTCCGGCCCCGCCTCAACCGGGATGGACCCAGGCAGCCACCGCTGAAAACCTCTTCAGCAGCATGCGCCGGGGCCTGCGCTGCAGCGCCCCTCATGGCGACGGCTTTGGACCGCTGCGCCGAGTGCGCGCTGGGCCCCACCCAGTCCTCCAAGGCCCCTGGCCCCCGGAAGCTGATTCACAGCTCAATGCGCGCCCAAGGCAAGACACCGCACTTTCTGGTGGAATATCTTTCAGAGACGGCTGTGACCAGACCAACCCCACCCACCATGAGTCTGCCGGTTCAGGCCCTGCAGGCAGCCCTGGACGCGCTTTCAGACACCATCGCCATTGTGGATGAGGGCGGCGTTATCCGCGCCACCAATGCGGCGTGGCAGGGCTTCATGCAGGCCAATGGGGGTGATCCCGAAACCTGCAGTGTGGGGGCCAACTACCTGGACACGTGCGACCGGGCGCAGGGGCCCTGTGCGGACGAGGGGCGGCCCGTCGCCAGCGGTCTGCGGGCGGTGCTTGACGGCACCAGCCCCGAGTTCTCGCTGGAATACCCCTGCCACAGTCCCGACGAACAGCGGTGGTACTGCGTGCACATCAAGCCTTTTCGCAGTGATGACCAGCGTTACGCCACGGTGCTGCACGAGAACGTGACGGACAGGAAACTGACCGAGATACGCGCCAGTGACCTGGACGCCGAGGTGGCCCAGGGGGTGCGCACCCAGACCGCCGACCTGCGGCAGGAAAACAGCGAACTGGACGCCTTTATCGGTGCTGTGTCGCATGACCTGCGGGCGCCCGTGCGCCACCTGCAGGGATTTCTGGGCCTCCTGCGCCGGCGGGGCCAGGAACGGCTGAATGCCGACGACCGGCAGATGCTGGATGTCCTGGACGCCTCGGCCACGCGGCTGGGCCACATGATTGACGAGTTGCTGGGCCTGTCGCGTGTGTCGCAGCGCGCCCTACAGATTCGGCCGGTGAATCTGGCCCAGGTGGTGCTGCGGGCCTGGGCGAACATGGCCCCCGAGACCCAGGGTCGGGACATTGACTGGGTGGCTGGTGACCTGCCGGTGCTGCAGGGCGACGCCGACCTGCTGCAGCTGGCCTTTGAGAACCTGCTCAGCAACGCCGTCAAGTACACCGGGGGCCGGGCAACGGCGCGCATTGAGGTGGGCGCGCGCGAGGAGCAGGGCAGCTGGGTGGTCTTTGTGCAGGACGACGGCGTGGGGTTCGACCCCAGATACACGCACCGGCTGTTTGGCGCCTTTCAGCGGCTGCACCCGGAAAAGGAATTTCAGGGCATTGGCCTGGGGCTGGTGAACGTCAAGCGCATCATCGAGCGCCACGGCGGCGAGATCTGGGCCCAGAGCCAGCCTGGGGACGGCGCCATTTTCTCCCTGCGGTTTCCAAAACCAGCGGCACGCTGATGGGGTCAACGGTCAGGCGCGCTGCACCGGGAGGAGAGGCGGCGCAGCGCGTGGCGCGGGCAGCGACCGCACTGGTCTGGCGGCTGTGAACGGTCCTGCGCGGTGAACTTTGCCGGCAGCACGAACAGAAAAGGAGGCCCGGCGATGGCCGGACGCTGTACGGCCACCCACGGCCGCTTACCCGCGCCGCCCTGGTGTCGCTGAGCTTGGTCGGATGTGGAGACGCGCTCACCCAGGATGGCCGGGGCGGACAGGCCGGGTGAGGAGCGCCCTTGACCCCTGATAGCGGTGACTACAAGACCTGAAGGGTTCCCGTTCAGGTCTTGTGGGGCGAGCGGAGCGAGTGACCGCGACAGACAGTGGTTGGAGTGGAGTTGAGGGGGTCCTTCCCTCCCCAGGGCGGAACGGAATACCGCTGTGAGCGTGGCCCTGGAGCGCGCCGATCAGGCGCGGCAGCTAACGGGACAACGGGACGCCCTGAACCGCCGCGCCCAGGAATTGGAAACCCTGCTGCACCTGACCGAGGACCAAGGCGAGACGGCCGACCCCCTGGCCCTGATCGGGCGGGCGCAGGGGCTGATCCTGAAGCTCCTGCCGCCGGGCTTCGCGCTTTATTACGAAGCGCAGGGGGGCCGCTGGCGGGTGCGCGTTCAGACAGGCTCGGCCACCTCCCCCGAGATGCAGGCGCTGGTGGACGCCGGCTTCCCGGTGGGCCAGACGCCCAGCTTCGATCAGGTGATCCAGACAGGTGAACCCGCTTTCGTGGAGGTGTACGCCGCTGGGACCGATGTGGACGCCGAGGTCGCGAAGGACGTGAAGGCCCACATCACGTTGCCGCTGTTTGTTGGTGGGCACCTGCGGGGCCTGTTCAATATGCCCCTGTTTGAATCGCGGGCGTGGAGCCCGGCAGACCGCGCGGTGCTGCAAACCGCCATGCAGCACCTGGGTGTGGTGATTGAGCGCCTAGAACGCCACGCCCAGCTGGTCCGGTCAAATGCGGAGCTGCAGGCCTTAAACCAGGACCTAGAGGCGTTCACCTACAGCGTGTCGCACGACCTGCGAACCCCCGTGCCATGTGGACGGCTTCGTGACCCTGGCCATGAAGGACCTGGCCCGCGGGGAGGTCACCCGGGCGGAACGCCACCTGGGTGTGGTCGTTGAAGCCGCCAAACGCATGGAAACGCTGCTGGACGCCATGCTGACCTTGTCCCACGCGGGGCGCGCGGTGCTGAACCTCCAGCGGGTCTCGCTGGGGCGCGTGGTGGATCAGGTGCAAAAGGACCTCACGCTCCTGTACCCGGATCAGCCGGTCACCTGGACGGTTGAGCCGTTGCCCACTGTTCAGGGCGACGCGGCGACGTTGCAACAGGTGGTCCGGCACCTGCTGGACAATGCCGTGAAATTCAGCCCGGGCCACGCAAAGGTGCACGTGTGGGCGCAGGAACGTGAGCAGGACTGGGCCATCTTTGTGGGGGACGAGGGGGTCGGCTTCGACCCGCTGTATGCAAAAAAAGCTGTTTGGGGCGTTTCAGCGCCTGCACACCCAGCAGGAGTTCGCCGGGGCAGGCATTGGGCTGGCGACCGTGAAGCGGATTGTGACGCGGCACGGCGGCCAGGTGTGGGCCGAGGGCCGCCCCGGACAGGGCGCCACATTCGGCTTTTCCCTGCCGAAGACGCCCGGGGGGTAAGCGGCCCTGCCAAGCCAGCGCCCTGCCCCCACGGCCCAGGTGCACGGGCGAGGCCCAGGCTGCAGGCGCGCTGAGCGCCCGTGGACGGGGACCTGTCCACAGTGTCCGCCCGCCTGAGCCCTATGCTGCGCCCCATGGCCCCCTCTTCCCCCGAAGCCACCGGGCGCTGGTCGGCGTTGGCCGCGCTGGCGCTGGCGGTGGTGCTGGCCATGGCGCCGTGGTTCTCGGCAGCAGCGGTGCTGCCGCACCTGCGCGCCCTGTGGCGCCTGACCGACGCGGAAGCCGCCGGGCTGACGCTGGCGGTGCAACTGGGGTTCGTGGTGGGGGCGGTGCTCAGCGCCGCGCTGAACCTCGCCGACCGGGCCGCGCCCCGTCGGCTGATCCTGGCCGGTGCGCTGTTCGCCGCTGGCGCCAACCTGGGGCTGCTGTGGGCTGGGGGGCCAGTTGCGGCCACAGGCCTGCGGGCGCTGACTGGGGCGGCGCTGGCCCTGGTCTATCCCCCGGCGCTCAAGGCCATGTCGGCGTGGTTTCGCACTGGGCGCGGGACCGCACTGGGAGTCATGGTGGGGGCCCTCACGCTGGGATCGGCGCTGCCGCACCTCGTCAATGGCCTGGGGGGCGCCGACTGGCGCCGCGTGATTCTCGTCACCAGCGGCATGGCCGCGCTGGGCGGGCTGCTGGCCGCGCGGGTGGGCGACGGGCCGCACCGCTTCCCCGCGCCCCCCTTTCAGCCCAGGCAGGCCTGGCAGGTGCTGACCGGGCGCGGCGTGGGCCTGGCCACCCTGGGGTACCTGGGACATATGTGGGAGCTGTACGCGATGTGGGCGTGGTTTGCGACCTTTTTCAGTGGGGTATTGAGGGGGGCCGGCGCGGCTGACCCGGTGCGGGGCGCGGCCCTGGGCACCTTTGCGGTGGTGGGGGTGGGGGCGCTGGGCTGCTGGGTGGGCGGCCTGCTGGGGGACCGCTGGGGCCGCACCCGGCTGACCACCCTCGCCATGGCCCTGTCCGGGGCCTGCGCGCTGGCGCTGGCGGGGCTGGCACACGCGGGGCCGGGGGCAGTGCTGGTCATCAGCCTGCTCTGGGGCTTCTGGATCATCGCGGATTCCGCGCAGTTCTCGGCCATCGTCAGTGAAATTGCGCCGCCGGCGTATGTCGGCACCGCCCTCACCGCGCAGCTTGCCCTGGGCTTCACCCTGACCGCCGGCAGTATCGCGCTGGTGCCGGCGCTGGTGTACCTGGGGGGCTGGCCGCTGGTCTTCGCCGTGCTCGCCGCTGGCCCACTGCTGGGCACCCTGGCCATGCGCCGTCTGGCGCGCACACCCGACGCGGCCCGCATTGCCGGGGGCCGCGGCTGAGCAAGGCGCTCTCCCCAGCCTGGCGCCCAGAGGCCTGCCGGTTTTCAGAGTGGGCGCGTCGGGGGGCGTGGCCAGCCTGCCGTTCCGGCACAGCAGACCGTCTCCGCTCGGACCATAGCCCCCGTCATGGCGGCGCGCGGCGCTGTCATGGGCGCGGCGGGCGACATTACCCGCCTGCTGCCGCGCGAGAACGGCACTGGGCGCAGCGCGGGCCGCATGGACCGTATTCGCGCGCGCAGCGACGACATGATGGTGCTGCGGGGCGTGAACGTGTATTCCACCCAGATAGAGGCGGTGCTGGCCCAGCTGCCCGGTCTCCGCCCGCATGACCAGCTGGTGCTGTCCCGCAGCGGTAACCTGGACGAACTGCTGCGGGTGAAAAGCGAGCGGCTTGACCACGCCCTGCGCCTGGAGATCATCCGCCTCGTCAAGGCGCAGGTGGGCGTGTCCATTGCGTGCGAACTGTGTGAGGTGGGCAGCTTGCCCCGCAGCGAGGGCGGCAAGCTGCAGCGTGCTATGGGCCAGCGCGGGCCCCGCTAAGGGCCTCGCCCCTCCCAGGCCAAGGTTTCAAAAAGCGCAGAAACGTGTCCACCCTCGGGGCGAGGCCCTTTGTTCGCTGCTTCGCTCTACGGCCCCGCTGTTCAGGCCCGCTCGGTTGATCACAAGATCAACAGCGGGCGACTTCGCTGCGCGTGGGCACCCGGCGCCTGTGCAGGGCCCGGGACCGTTTGATGTGGGTGAACGGCCCTCCAAGCGGAATCTGGATCAGCGGAATCTGAACCAGAAGGCACCAGACACGCCTGACCGCCTCCGGTCATGGAGATGGCGGACACCCCGCGCCATCCTGAGCATTTCCTGATCTTTGGCAGCGGGCGCCCGGGGCAGCGTTATGCTGCGCGGCGATGACCCGGCCCCTGGCGCCCTGGCGACCCGTTCCCCTCTGGGCGCGGCGGGCGCCGGCTTGCCCAGGACCCGCGGGGGCCCAGCCGTGACGCTGGGACCGCCCGACCCTGACCCGCTGCTGCAGGCCCTGGACACCGCGCAGCAAGCCCTGGCAGGCGCCCAGACCCCCGCCGAGGTGCGCGCGCGCGCCGCAAGTGCCTTCGCCTTCCTGGGGCCGGACCTTTCGGTGCAGTGGACCGTGGCCGCCCATGTCCCTGCCGGCGCCAGCGGCCAGGACCAGCTGGCCCTGGGGGGCGGCGGGGCCGAGCCCGCGTGGGCCGCGCAGCCGTTCAGACAGGGGCAGGACGAGGAAGCCGCGGCGCTGGTGATTCAGCGTCCCGGCGGACCCTGGACGGACCGCGAGCGAACCCAGCTGCGCGCCGCGGCCCTGGTGGTGGGCCGCGCCCTGGACCGGGCCACCCTGGCCGAGCGACTGGCGGCTGAGCGCGCCGCCCTGGCCGCCTTTGCAGGCTTCAGCGAGCAGGCCCTGCGCAGCACCGATGTGGCGGCCCTGGCGCAGCGCGCGGTGGCCGTGCTGCGGGCCACCCTGGGTCCGGTGTCGGCCGCCTATCTGGTGCCGCAGGGGCGGCTGTGGCGGGCCTCGGTGCTCTCAGGCGGCGTGCCCGAGGCGCTGGCGGCGCAGCTGCGCGCGGGCCTGCCGCTGCGGGGCACCAGCGTGGAAGCGGCCCTGGGCGGCCAGGACGTGCTGTTTGTGCCGCACTGGGCCGGGCCCGCCGTGGCAGGCGTGCACACCTTCCGGGCGCTGGCGCTGTACCCCATGCACCAGGGCGGCGCGGCGGCGGGCCTGCTGGCCATGGGCACCGCGCGGGCCGACGACTGGACCGAGCGCGAACGCAGCGTCTTCCGGGCGGTCGGGCGCAGCCTCGCCCTGGCCCTGGACCGCGCCCTGCACGAAACCGGCCTGCGCGAGGAAAACGCGGCGCTGCAGGCCCAGGCCCGGGCGCTGGAGGCCTTTGCGCAGCTCAGCGCCGACCTGGGGGCCCAGGACCAGCGGCTGGCCCTGATCCGGCGGGCGCAGGAAGTCATTCTGTCGCTGATGCCGCGCGGCTTCGCGGCCTACTACGAGCAGGCGGGCAGCCGCTGGCAGCTACGCTCGCAGGTGGGACAGGTGCGCAGCCCCGCCTTTCAGGCCGCCCTGGACGCGGGGCTGCCCCCAGAAGCCCAGAGCCTGCAGTTGCCCTGGGACAGCGGCGAGCCCTACTACCAGGCGGCCTATGACCCCCAGGCCGACGGCCTGGACCTGCTCGACGCCCCAGGCGCGCTGGCCAGCCTGCCGCTGCAGGTGGGCGAGGAACGACTGGGCGTGTTCACGGTGGGGCAGTTTGAGGCCCAGCCCTGGACCGGGGGCGAGCGCACGCTGCTGCTGGCCGTGACCCAGAGCCTGACCCTGGCGCTGGGCCGGGCGCGCAGTGTGCAGCAGCTGCAGCAGTCGGCCCTGGACCTGGAGCGCAGCAACGAGGCCCTGCAGGCCGCCAACGAGGAGCTTGAGGCGTTCGCCTATTCGGTCAGCCACGACCTGCGCGCGCCGGTGCGGCACATTGCCGGCTTTGCCGACCTGCTGTCGCGCGCCCTGGACGACGACACCCGCGCGCAGCCCAAGGTGGCGCGGGCCCTGCAGGTGATCGCAGACGCCGCCGCGCAGATGAACGCCCTGATTGACGCCATGCTCAACCTCTCGCGCGCCGGGCGCCAGGAACTGCGCCTGAGCGAGGTGGCGCTGGACCCCCTGGTTCGCAGCGTGCTCACCGAGCTGCAGCCCGAAGTTCAGGGGCGCGAGGTGCGCTTTGAGGTGGGGCCGCTGCCCACCGTGTACGCCGACCCCGCCCTGCTGCGGCAGGTGCTGGCCAACCTCCTGGGCAACGCGGTGAAGTACACCGCCCGCTGCGAGCACGCCCACATTGAGGTCTGGGCGCAGAGCACGCCGCGGACCTGGACCATCTCCGTGCGCGACAACGGCGTGGGGTTCGATCCGCGTTACGCGCATAAGCTGTTCGGGGTCTTTCAGCGCCTGCACCGGGCTGAGGACTTTGGCGGCAGCGGCGTGGGGCTGGCCAATGTGCGGCGCATTCTGCAGCGGCATGGCGGCAGCTGGGCCGCCGAGGGCCGCCCTGGAGAGGGCGCCACCTTCAGCTTTACCCTGCCCCGTCCGGCAAACTAATCGGCGCTCATAGGCCCAAACTCGGTTGAGCCCCCTTGCGCCTGAGAAGGCCGTCCTCACCTTGCGGCCTGGATCGAAGGGTTGGTCGGGTTGAGCGTTCTTTCTCGTCTGGACGACGGCACAGCTTGGCTCCAGAACCCAGTGTACCCTCACGGCCAGGAAATGAGACGGCACTCAGCACTGGAGGCCCGGAGGTTGTGCCCACCAGCAAACAGGACGGGCCTCACGTCTCCAGCAGTGTCCTTTTTCTGCTCACCCTGCAGAGGCCCTGTCGCCGTCTACTCGACTGGGTTTGTTGGTCCAGGGCGGGCGTCCATACGCGCCGGGCACTGATTCCGCAGGCGCAGCGAACGATGTCCGCTCACAGCGGCCTTCCGTTCCGCCCAGGGGCGGAAAGCACCCCTCAACGCCCCGCCAACCGCTGTCTGTCGCGGTCAATCGCGCCGCTCGCCCCAGGTCACCGCTATGAGGGAGATGTGCTGCAGACCGGGCGCGCGGAACCGCTCTCCACCCCTGGCCAGGGCTGCGGGCAGCGGGCAGACAGGCCCCTGCGCCATCAGGACGAAGGCAGAGACTGGGGCCCTTCCTCGTCCTGGGTGGGCGTTTCGCCCGGTGGCCACTGCGGCGCCGACAACCGGGCCCCAAGCTGCGCGGCGCTGAGCGGCCGGGCAAAGTGGTAACCCTGGCCCAGTTCGCAGCCCAGCGCGGCGGCGGCGGCGGCCTGGGCCGGGGCCTCAATGCCCTCCACCACCACCTGCGCGCCCTGGGCCTGTCCCAGCGTCACAATGGCCCGCACAAAGGCGTCGTTGCCCTCATTGAGGGTGTGCACGAATGAGCGGTCGATTTTCAGCACGTCCACGGGCAACTGGCGCAGATAGCTGAGGCTGGAATATCCGGTGCCAAAATCGTCCAGGGCAATGCGCACGCCCAGTTCGCGCAGGGCGCGCATCTTCTGCGCCGAGGCCTGGGCATCCTGAATCAGCGTGCTTTCCGTGAGTTCCAGCATGACGGCCTCGCCCGGCACCCCGTGGTGCGCCAGGGTCCGCACCACCCCCTCCACAAAATCGCCCAGCCCAAACTGCGAGGCCGACACATTCACCGACACCGTCAGGCTGGGCGCGGCCTGCCGGCGCCACTGGCCCACCTGCCGCACCGCCTCGGCCAGCACCCAGGCGCCCAGTTGCGGCATCAGGCCG
The DNA here is from genome assembly GCF_020166415.1 of Deinococcus multiflagellatus. Lineage (NCBI taxonomy): Bacteria > Thermotogati > Deinococcota > Deinococci > Deinococcales > Deinococcaceae > Deinococcus > Deinococcus multiflagellatus. The sequence goes on along the minus strand of NZ_JAIQXV010000006.1, from coordinate 168,368 downwards.
CGTTCTTCGGCCAGTTGCACGGTCTTTAGTGGGGACACGGGGCCCAGGGCCGGCGAGGTCCAGCGCAGCAGGGCCTCTACGCCGCGCAGCTGTCCGCCCGGCAGCGCCACAATCGGCTGATAGTGCAGTTCCAGGGCGCCGCTGGCCAGAGCGGCGCGCAGTTCCTCTTCCAGCTGAATCTGCTGCATCTGGGCGGCGTGGTCGTGGGCGTCGTAAAAGGCCAGGGCGTTGCGGCCCATGGCCTTGGCGCGGTACATGGCCAGGTCTGCCTGGTGCAGCGCGGCGGCGGCGTCCACTGCGTCGCCGGGGCACACCGCAACCCCCACACTGGCGGTCAGTTCCAGCCGCTGGCCCATCAGCTCAACCGGCTGCCGCACGCCGAGCAGCAGCCGCTGGGCCAGGGCCTGCAGGCGCGGCTGGTCCTGGGCAATGGCCACCACCACAAACTCGTCGCCCCCAAAGCGCCCCACGACGTCGGCCGCGCGGGTGCTGGCGCGCAGCCGCTGGGCAAACTGCCGCAGCATCTGGTCACCGGCCGCGTGCCCCCAGGCGTCATTGATGTGCTTCAGGCGGTCCAGGTCCAGAAACATCACGCCCACCACCTGGCCCTGCGCCTGCGCAACCTGAATGCAGTGCGTCAGGGCCTCGTGCACGGCGCTGCGGTTGAGCAGCCCGGTCAGGGCGTCGTGCCGGGCCTGCCGCTCCAGGGTGCGCTGCAGGCGCCCGGTGTCGATCAGCGCCAGCACCTGACGCACAAACAGCAGCGCCAGCAGCAGCGGCGCGGCCCGCCACAGCGCGTGCCCGCCCTGCAGGCCGGGCCCCAGAAAGAACACGGCGTACGGCAGCGTCAGCGCCAGGGACGGCAAGACATTCAGGCGGTGGCGCCGCGTGGCCGACAGGGGCGCGCTGGACAGGGCCTGCGGGTCCCGGGCGGCCAGACGCACGTAAGCCGCGCTGCCAAAGGCCACAAACGCCAGCGGCCACAACAGGTCCAGCGGCCCGCCCACCAGGTAGGCGCCGCGCGCCGCCTGCTGGGCATACACCGTGTGGGCCACGCACAGCACGGCCAGGCCACCGCCCAGCAGCGCCAGTTGCATCTGCCCCAGGCCCCGGGGCTGCCACACCGCCGCAACCAGGGCCAGCGCCACCACCACCAGGTCCGACAGGGGGTAGGCCACCGCCACGGCCAGGGCGAAGGGGTGCCCGGCATACAGCGTGAGCACCGGCGCCACCAGGGATGCCCAGAGGGCCGTGCCCAGCGCCAGCACAATCAGGGCCACGTCCAGCGCCAGGCCCAGGGCCAGCAGGCGCGAGGGCAGGGGTTGCCAGATGTGCAGTGCCCCCAGGAAAAAGCAGGGTGCCAGCAGCAGATACCCCACGTCGGCCAGCGAGGGAAAGGGCGAGGCCCCCGTAAGGTCCAGCCACACGTACGCCACCTGCCCCGCCGCCCAGCACAGCAGGCCCGCCGTGAACAAGGTCCAGGCGCGGCGGGTCTGGCCGCCCACGCGGCGCGAGAGGGTCCAGCCCAGGGCCGCCGCCAGCAGGCAGGGGGCAAAAAAGATCAGGTTGCCCAGCACCGGCCGCAGCGCCGCTGGCTGGGCACCTGTCCCCACCCAGCCGGCATGGAGCAGGGCCGAGATCAGCAGCGCGCCGAACAGCAGATGGGGCTGGCGCCAGCGGTTCACAGGTCTTTTCCTCACCTCCTTGGCCCTGGGGCGGCCCACGCCTCAGCGGACGCGCGGCGGCGGCCCGTGTGCGCTCCTTTACCTGAGCATCACGGACTTCAGCGCACCGCCAGACGATGAGAAGTTTGCCATGACAGGGCCCTGTCCCCCCGGCAGTAACATAGGACAAGCCACGCAGCGCCCGCGTCTTAAGACGGCCATGGGGGCACCCTCAGGTGAGCTCATCATGAAAGCGCTACACTCAGGCGCCGCCAACAGTGTGGTCTTCCGGCGCTCTGGTTCGCGTTTCCTTCCTTCTTCTTTCTTCAGGAGCTCTTCATGCGTCGCACTTTCCCCTGCATCCTTCTGACTGCCCTCCTGCTGCCCGGCTGCAGCCGTCTGGTCACCCCAGAGGTGCAGCGGCCCACCACCACCGTGACGGTCCCGGTGACGGCTTCGGTGACCAACGAGGCGCTTGAACGCCAGTACGGCGGTCGCGTCGCGCTGCGCACCGAGACCTTCGCCGTGGTGGGCAACCCCACCCGCGCGCCCCTGCAAGGGCAGGGGGCGGGCCCCCAGCCCCAGGCCAACCAGAATGTGCTGTCCGTGCCCTCCGATACGCCGCCTACATTCTGGAGCAGCGCCAGCAAGTTGTCCTGGGGGCGGAGCACGGGCGACCTGTGGTCCAGCACCGTGACCGACTGGACGGCAACGGCACAGCAGCTGTGGTCGGGCGGCACCTATCAGGGTTTACCGGCCAACACGGGAGCGTGGCGCCGCATCGGCCTGGACAACGCCTACGCCAACAGTCGCCTGGGCGCGGGGCAGGTGATTGCCGTGGTGGACAGCGGCCTGGACCTGCAGCACCCCATGTTCACCCACCTGCTGAGCGACCCGTCCACCTGGCACGATTTTGTGGATGGCGACGCGCGCCCCCAAGACGAGGGAACCGCAGGCGAGGGCGCCTACGGGCACGGCACCGTGGTGGCGGGCATTGCCGCGCAGGTGGCTCCACGCGCCAAGATCATGCCGCTGCGCGTGCTGGACCACGCTGGCCGGGGCGACGCGCTGAACGTGGCCGCCGCCATCGTGTGGGCGGTGGACCACGGTGCCGACGTGATCAACCTGAGCCTGGGCACTGCTGAGCCCTTTGACGCCCTGCAGCAGGCGATTGCCTATGCCAACCGCCAGCAGGTGTTGGTGGTGGCGGCGGCGGGCAACAGTGACCGCCCTGAACTGGACCACCCGGCCGCCGACTTTGCAGGCCAGGCCCTGAGCGTGGCCGTGGGCAGCGTGGACAGCGACGACCTGAAAAGCTCGTTCTCGTCGTACGGCTCTGCCGTGGGGCTGATGGCGCCCGGTGAGCAGGTGGCCGCGCCGTACCCTGGCGCGCGGGCCGGGCAGTTCAGCGGCACCTCCATGAGCACGCCTGTGGTGGCGGGCGCCCTGGCCCTGGGGCTGTCAGAGGGGGCCAGCCCGGAAGGCGCCCGAGAGGCCCTGCAACGCGCGGCGCGGCGCGTGGACTTGCTGCCCGGCAACAGTGCCTACCAGGGGCAGTTGGGCGCCGGGCGCGTGAACCTCACCGATTTCCTTGACGACCTCGATGATTGACCTGGGGGACTTCCCAGGCGGCGCCTTGCGGGAGACAGGAGAGGACTCCAGGAACTGGGTCAAGACTCAGGTAGACGGGCCTTCCCCGGGTTTCGCCCGCGGTGTGGTGCGGGTTCGTGGCTGTAGACGTGTTTCTTCCCAGCCGGTTCAGCAAGTCTCCCCTTGCCCGCCGCGCCCGCCGCGCCCGCTTCGCTGATGCCAGACGCGCTGCAGAAAGTGCTCGATCTTCTCGACAGAGGAGAGTTGGAGGCCGCGCACACCGCGCTGGCCTCGCTTTCTGCCGCCGATCTCCCGTACGCCAGGGGTGAATACCACAAGGCGGCCGGCGACCTGGCCCAGGCCCAGCAGGAGTTTGAACAGGCCCGCGAGACCGCGACCCTACGTGGCGACCTGGCCGCCCAGGCGCGCAGCCTGGTGCAACTGGCCCACCTGCACCACCTGCAGCTGGACAGTCAGAAAGCCCTGCGCCTGCTGCAGGAAGCCGCCCAGTTGCGCGCCCGGCTGGGCGACACGGTGGGCCGGGTGAACGTGCTATGTAATATCGCGGGCATCTGCCTGAGCCTGAACGATGACTATCAGGCCATGCTGGCGCTGCAGGAAGCCCAGACAGCCCTGGACCAGATGCCCGCCAGCGAGCTTCCCCTGGCGGCCGAACTGCATTTCCTGAACACCCTGGCCCGGGCCCTGACCTCGCAGGGTAAGCTGGACGAGGCGGCCCACCAGTACCGGCGTTGCCTAGAACGGGCGCGGGGCGCGGGGGCCGCCAGCGCGCTGTTTCTGGCGGCCATCAATTTGGGCGACGTGTACCTGAGAGGAGAGCGGTACGCCGAATGTGTGGCGCTGCTTGAACCCCTGATTCAGGAACCCGAACTGCCCAGTCTGCCGGACATGCAGGCGTACGTGCAGCTGAATCTGGCGCAGGCCCTGTTTCATCTGGGGCATACGGGGGCCCGTGCCTGCGCCGAGCAGGCCCAGGCCACCTTTGCAGGGGTTCATGATCCCGACGGGGTGATGGCCACCCAGTTGCTGCTGGCGCGCATTTACCAGGAGGCGGGCGAGCAGGGCCTCGCCCGCGCCGCTGCGGCCCAGGCCCTGGAACTGGCGAGGGCGGACCGCCGTAAGCAGGTGGAGCTGGACGCCCTGAACATTCTGGCTGAGCTAACCGAGACCGAGCACCCCGCGCAGGCGGTGGCCTACCTGCGGCAGGTGCTGGCCCTGCAGAGTGAACTGAACGCCGCTTCCCAAGACCAGCACCTGCGCGAGCTGACGGCGCAGGCCGCCCTGGACAGCGCCCAGCGGCGCGCCGCCTACGAACAGACGCTGCGCCTGCAGGCCGAGGAAACGGTGCAGCGCCAGCTGCAGGAACTGGAACGCGGGCGGCTGTACGACCCGCTGACCGGCCTGCCCAACCGGGTCATGCTGCGCGCGCAGCTGGACCAGCAGGTGGAACGCGCCGGGCGTCAGGGCTCTGAATTTCTGCTGGTGTCGGCGGACCTCAACCGCTTTCAGCTGGTGAACGACGCCTATGGCCAGGACGCGGCCGACGAGGTGCTGCGGGTGGTCGCCGGACGACTGCGCGCGGCGCTGCAGGACGACGAGATGGTGGCGCGGGTGGGCGGCGACGAATTCGCCTTGCTGCTGCTGGGCCGCCGCGCCGACGGCACCCTGGATCAGCGGCTGGCGCAGGCCCTGGACGCCCTGAACGCCCCGGTGCCGGTGGGGGGCCACCCTATCCGGATGTCGTGGAGCGTGGGCGCGGCGCACTGGCCCAGCGACGCCCGCGAACCCGAGGCGCTGCGCCAGGCCTCCGAGCTGGCGCTGAACGACGCTAAGGCACAAGGTGAAGCCTGCGTGGCCTACGACCACCGGGCCCATGCCCACGCGGGCCTGGAAGGCGCGCTGGCCCGCGCACTGGAGCGCGGCGAGTTTGAGTTGCACGTTCAGCCGATGATAGATGTGCGCTCGAGGCGGGCGGTGTGCGCCGAGGCCCTGCTGCGCTGGCGCAGCGCCGAACACGGCCTGCAGAGTCCGGGCATCTTCATGCCTATTCTGGAACGCAGTGGCCAGATCGTCGAAGTAGGAGCCTGGGTGCTGCAGGCCGCCTGCGCCCAGGCGGCGCACTGGGGCGGGACGCGGGTGGCGGTGAACCTCTCAGCGCAGCAGTTTGCCCACGCCGATCTGCGCGGCGTGGTGCGTGCGGCGCTTGAGAGCAGCGGCCTGCCGCCTGAGTGCCTGGAACTGGAAATTACCGAGAGCCTGATGATGCAGTCCCCTGAACGCGCCGCCCGGCTGCTGGCCGGGTTGCAGGCCGACGGCGTGCGGGTCATGCTTGACGACTTTGGCACCGGCTACAGCAGCCTGGGCTATCTGGCGCGCTTTCCCCTCAGCGGCATCAAGATTGACCGGGGGTTTGTGACGGCCCTGCAGGAGCAGCCAGATGGCCGCGACGCAGCGATTGTGCGGGCGATGGTGGGCCTGAGCCGCGACCTGGGCCTGGAACTGGTGGCCGAAGGGGTGGAAACCCTGCGGCAGGTGGACCTGCTGACTGCGCTGGGCGTGCATGTGATGCAGGGGTATTACTTTGCGCGTCCTGCCGCCAACTGGCGCCCGCCCACGCCGTAGGGCACTGGCCGTCCAGCAGGCCTCACAGCGGTCCTCCGTTCCGCCCAGAGGAAGAAGGCACTCCCCTCAAGGCGACGCCAACCGCCCTCTGTCGCGGGCACTCGTTCCGCTCGCCCCAGATGACCTGATACGGACTGCCGTCCATTTCCGGAACATCCAGTCTTTCCTGGATGTTCCCCACGTTCGGCCCTGTGCCAGTCCAATTCCCGGAAATCCGTCCTTTTTCCTTCGCGCTTCGGTCGGAAAATTCCACAACTCGCTACGGAATTTTTCGGGAGTCGTATGAAGGGTTGACCTTCAGGTCTTGTGGTGACCGTTATCAGCGCCAGGAACGTTCCCCAGGCGGCAGGTGGCCCACCTCGTTGAAGCTGTCCAGGCTCACGCGGCCCCGGCCAAAGCTCAGGCGGGTCACAGACGCGTTGCGCACCCGCCAGTTCAGGGCCAGGGCGCGGGCGGGAGCTGCCTGCAGCACCTGGGCCACGGCCAGCGCGATCACGCCGCCGCTGGTGAACACGGCCGCCCTGGACCCAGAAGGCAGGCCGCAGAGGTCGTGCAGGGCGGCCGTCACGCGCGCCTGGAATGTGGGCCACGGCTCGACTGCCGGGTGAGTTAAAGCCCCGGACTGCCAACCCTGGGCCACCGCTTCCAGCACGCCCTGAAAGGCCCGCTGCCGCTCTGCGGGGGGCAGAGGTTGGCGCAGCTGGGCCAGCCACGCGGCCACTCCTGGGTCCTGCGCGGCGAGCAGCGGGGCCAGCACCCGCATCAGCCCTTCGCCGTCGTACTCGGCCAGGCGGGGGTCTGCTGAAGGCAAAGGCCAGAGCACGCCCGCCGCCTGGGCGGCCAACTCGGCGGTGTGGCGCTGGCGAATTAGGGGGCCGTGTACCACATGGGTGGGCGTCAGACCCTCGGCGGCCAGCCACTGCCCCACCCGGCGGGCCTGCGCCTGTCCCAGCGGGGAGAGCCGATCCGTGTCGGCCTCAAAGGGGGTGGCCTGCCCGTGGCGCACCAGCAGCAATTCAGCCACGGGCAGGCAGGCCCGCCTGTTCAATGCGGCGCTGGGCTTCGGTGATCAGCCACGCGGCCTGGGCGGCCAGGGGAGCAAAGCGGGGGTCCTGGGTCTGGCCGGCGCGGTAACGGGCGAAGATCTGCAGCACGATCACCGCCAGCTTGAAATGCCCCAGCACCTCGTACCACGGCAGGCTGCTCGTCACATGACGAGCAAGGCGGGCTTCGTAGTGCGCCACCAGTTCGTCGCGGCCCAGGAAACCGGGGGCCGCCGCGCCCACCCGGTTTGGGGCGCCGCCGGGCAGCTCGGGCAGCGTCCAGTAGGTGAGCGTCAGGCCCAGGTCCACCAGGGGGTCGCCCACCGTGGTCATCTCCCAGTCCAGCAGGGCCGTCACGCGCCCGGGGTCCTGGGGGTCGAACATCAGGTTGTCCAGCTTGAAATCATTGTGCACCAGGGTGTGCGCGCTTTCTGTGGGGGTGTGGGCCTGCAACCACGCCATGACCCCTTCGTCGGGCAGGGTATCGGGCAGATCGCCGCTGCCCTGCAGGGCGGCGCGGGCGCGGCGCCAGCGGCCGGACCAGCCGTCGACCTGCCGCGCGTTGAAGCCTTCGGGACGGCCAATGGCGCGCAGGCCAGCGGCGTCAATATCCACCGCGTGCAGGTCGGCCAGCGTGCCAATCAGTGCAGCCGAGAGCTGCGCGGGGGCGTCTGGACGGGCTGCGTATTCGGGGGGCAGGGCCGTACGCACCACCACGCCCCGGCGGCGTTCCATCAGGTAAAAGGGGCGGCCCAGCACCGTCTCATCCTCGACCACCAGCACCGGGCGCGGGGCCACCGGCAGCACTGGGTGAATGCGCGCCAGGAGGGCGGCCTCGCGCGCCATATCGTGGGCGCCGGGGGCCACCGGACCCAGCGGCGCCCGGCGCAGCACGTATTCGGTGTCGCCCAGGCGCAGCAGGTAGGTGAGGTTGGAAAAGCCGCCCGGAAACTGCTCGACCTGCAGGGCGTCCACGTCGCCCGGCACGCGGCCTCGCAGGGCGCCTTGCAGCGCGGCCAGCGGCAGCTCCTCGCCTGGGCGCACCGGGGCGGTGTCCGGGCGGGTCACGGCTGGCCCCTCACGCCTTCCCCAGCAGGGTCATGGCCTTCGTGCGCAGGGCGCGCATGCGTGCAATCCAGCCGTCGTAGTCGGCGGCCTTGAGCGCAAAGCCCTTTAGGGTGGTGGGGTGGGTGGTGATCAGGAAGGCCTCGGCGCGCAGGGCGGCCAGCGTCTTGTCCACCAGCTCATCGGTGGTGATGGCGGTTTGCTGCAGCAGCGGCGCGTGCGCGATCATGGGGGTCCAGACCCCTTCCGGGCACAGGCAGGCCACGCGGATGCCCCGGTCGCCGTAGGTGATCGCCAGCCACTCGGCCAGGGCCAGCGCGCCGTGCTTGCTGACCGCGTAGGGTGCCGAGTGCAGTTCGGTGAGCAGCCCCGCCGCCGAGGCCGTGTTCAGCAGGTAGCCCTCGCCGCGCGCCAGCATGTGCGGCAGCAAGTGCCGGGCGGCCCACACATGGCTCATGACGTTCACCCGGTGGCTGAGGTCCCAGTGGGCATCCGGCGATTCGGGCCCCTCCCCTATCGCCACACCGGCGTTGGAGCAGAAGAGGTCAATGCGCCCCTCATGGGCCAGCACGCCTTCGATCAAGGCCTGCACGTCCGCTTCGGTGCCCACGTCGGCGGCCACGAACCGGGCGCCGATGTTCGCGGCGGCCTGGGCGCCCTGGGCGGCATTCCGGTCAGCGGCCACGACGGTGGCCCCCTCCTGCACAAAGCGCGTCGCCAGCGCTAGCCCAATCCCGGACGCGGCCCCGGTGACCACAATGATTTTGCCCGGTATCTCCATCTTCAGTCCTCCTGGCGGCGAGCGTGCCGGCCCAATTCCACTTTGGCCACCGTCTCGGTGTGCACGATGTCCGGGCCGTCGGCCAGCCGCAGGGTGCGGGCCTGGGCGTACATCAGGGCCAACGGCGTGTCCTGGCTGACCCCGGCCCCGCCGAACACCTGAATGGCGCGGTCAATCACCCGCAGGGCCACATTCGGCGCCACCACCTTGATGGCGGCAATCTGCCCCCGGGCGGCGCGGTTGCCCACAGTGTCCATCAGGTGCGCGGCCTGCAGCGTCAGCAGCCGCGCCTGATCAATCTCGATGCGCGACGTGGCGATGGCCTCGCGCACATGCTGGTGGCCGGACAGGGGCTTGCCAAAGGCCACCCGCCCCTGGGCGCGCTCGATCATCAGGTCCAGGGCGCGCTCGGCCTGCCCGATCAGGCGCATGCAGTGGTGAATGCGGCCCGGTCCCAGGCGCCCCTGCGCGATTTCAAAGCCCCGGCCCTCGCCCAGCAGCAGGTTGCCGGCCGGCACCCGCACGTCGCGGAAGGTCATCTGCGCGTGGCCGTGCGGGGCGTCGTCGTAGCCAAAGACGGTCAGCATGCGCTCGGTGGTCACGCCGGGGGCGTTCATGGGCACCAGAATCATGCTCTGCTGCGCGTGGCGGGGGGCGTGCGGGTCGGTCTTGCCCATGAAGATGGACACAGCGCAGCGGGGATCACCCGCGCCACTCGTCCACCACTTCTCGCCGTTCAGGACATACTCGTCGCCGTCGCGCTCAATGCGGGCCTGGATGTTGGTGGCGTCGCTGGACGCCACGTCGGGTTCGGTCATGGAAAAAGCCGAGCGGATCTCGCCGCGCAGCAGCGGCCACAGCCACGCCTCCTGCTGCTCCGGGGTGCCGTAGCGCGCCAGCACCTCCATGTTGCCGGTGTCAGGGGCCGAGCAGTTAAAGACCTCCGGCGCCCACCACACCCGGCCCATCAGTTCGCACAGCGGCGCGTACTCCAGGTTGGAGAGGCCGGGACCAAACTGGCCCTGGGGATCGCTGGCGGGCGGCAGGAAGAGGTTCCACAGGCCCTCGGCGCGCGCCTGCTCTTTCAGGGTTTCCAGCAGGGGCAACGGGGCCCAGCGGTCCCCCGTGTCAATCTGGCGGCTCACTTCCGCCTCGTTGGGGGAGATGTGGGCGTCCATGAAGCGCTGCAGACGCGCGTGCAGGTCACGGGTGCGCGGGGAAAGGTCAAACAGGGTCATAGGGAGGTTCTCCTTCAAGAACTGCTTTCAATCGCTGTTGGCCCAGACCAGCACGCCGGAGCAAGGCTCGGGGCTGACAAAGGCAGGCGGGGGGTGCTGCTCGCTGTGAACCTCGACCCAGATCCACGCCTCGGAGGAGTCGCGCAGTTTCTGTCGGTCCACACGAATCCAGGGAGGCAACACGTCTGTATCGAGCCACTGGGCGGTCTCGGGCGATACCCCTCACCAGGACTCTCCCGCCGTTCGAGTGACTGCAAAACCTGTACCGCTGTATGGTGGCGCGGCAAAATGACCCTCCAGGGCTTCTCTGAGTCGGCCAAGTTCGTCAGACAGAGGAACCAGGAACCCTTCCTGCTCCGGCTGAAGACACACGGTGCCGCAGGCTTGCTGGGCGTAGATGACCCCAGAGGGCGAACAGACGATCACCGCTGGGAAATCCAGCAGCAGGCCAAGCTCAACCCGCACGCTTGCTCTGTCCCCACTCATAGTGGCTCCTCTTCCGGGTGCAGTGGCCGGAAGCCCGCCTGGTCGCCCTCAATGCTCAGCAGCATGTTGCGGTAGCCGGTGCCGCGTGGGCCGCGCAGCACCAGCCCCAGGGCCAGAATCCGTTCCAGGCTGGCTTCGGCCTGCGCCAGCACTGCCGGCGAATCGTCGTCGGCCACCCGCTCGGCCCACCGGGCATCCTCGTCGAAGAGGGCGCGGTAGGGTTCGAACGCGGGAGTGGCCTTGAAGGTGCCACGAATGGCGAACATGTCGGTGTCGGTGACGGTCAGGGTGCCCAGGACCACGCCGGCCTTTTCCAGGGTGTAGGCGGCGCCGGTGATCACGGCGCCTCCGAGGCCGGCAGGTCGTACACGGTGACGGGCACACCGTGGCGGGTCAGCTCGTCTTCGATGATGGGCGCGATCACCGCCCAGTCGCCACCCGCCACCCCTGCGCCAATCCGGGGCATGTGGACGCTGGCGCCCAGGCGCCCGGCTTCCAGGCGCACATGCGCCAGCCCGGCGCGAATCGCCTCGTAGCGCACCGGGGGCTGGGCGGTGGGCCTGCTTTTGCGGGCGATGTCGTGCTGCCCCACCAGATTCGCCACCACAAGGTCCGGCGCCACTGGCACGAATTGCACCTCGCCCAGCGCGTAGGGCTGCCCGGTCTCCCCGGCGGCCCAGCGTTTGAATTCGGCTTCGGGGGTGGGGAAACGCTTGGAGAGCGCCAGCACAAACCCCCGGCCCCAGGCACCAATGTCATTGCACACGTGCACCAGCAGCTTGGGGCCCTCGCCCTGCGGCTGGGTGGCGTCGCCCGTCACGTACACGATGGTCATGCTTCTCCTCCTTGGCGGCCCACCCAGACGTGGCCGCGCTGCAGGGCGTACAGCGGTTCGCCCACCTCTGGGGTCAGGACACGGTGGGGGCGGCGCAGCCACGAGCGCCGCGCGGCCACCTCCTCGCAACTCAGAAACACCTCGTCCAGACCCGTCTGCCAGTGCAGCGTGTTCAGCCGCGGGTCCTGCAGGGCCAACTGCGGCGGCAGCGGCCGGGGCTCGGCGGGCGTGAACATGGTGCGGTACATCTGGGCCCGCTCGGGCGACGCCATCACCACCTGCGAATCCACGAAGTGCGGCCAGCCCAGCCAAAGGGCCAGATACGCCACGTCCTCGCGGCCCGCAGCGGCGCGGGCCCAGGCGGCGTGAATGTCCAGCAGCCCGGCCAGCAGTTCGCGCCGCACCCACGCCGGCGGCTCGCGGCGGGGAAAGCGGCACCAGGGGTCCACCCAGAGCTTGGCGTAGGTCACGCCGAAGTGCTCCAGAGCGAACCAGTCGGGTTCCAGGTACTGCGCGCGCCAGCGGGCCACCCGCCGCAACTGGGTGTGGCCGCCGCGCAGTTTTTTACGGTTGGTCAGGCGGCTCACAGGAAAATCCGGTACACCACCTCGGCGGTGCAGGCGGGCCGGGCCTCGCCTTCAATCTCAATAGTGTTGCCCAGGGTGAGTTGCACGTGGCCTTCCCCCTCCTGTGCGGCCTGCAGCACGGCGCGGGCGCGCAGACGGGCCCCGGCGCGCACCGGGGTAATAAACCGCACCCGGTTCAGGCCATAGTTCACGACCAGCCGGGCGCCTTCAATGGTAGGCACCCCGCCCTGGGTCATGAATTCGCCCGCCAGCAGCGACAGGGTGAGAAAGCCGTGCGCCACCGTGCCCCCAAACGGCCCGGCCGCCGCGCGCACGGGGTCGGTGTGAATGAACTGGTGGTCCCCCGTGGCGTGGGCAAAGGCGTCAATGCGCGCCTGCGTCACCTCCACCCAGCCGGAGCACGCCACCTCTTGCCCCAGGTGCGCGGCCAGTTCGGCGGGCTTCATACCGCCGTGATTCCGCCGTCCACGGCGATGTTCTGCCCGGTGATGTACGCCCCGGCGTCGCTGGCGAGTAGCAGGGCAAGGCCCTTGAGGTCCTCGTCGCTGCCCAGCCGCCGCATGGGGGTGTGCTCTAGAATGGCCGCCTCGCCGTAGGCCAGGGTGCCCTTGGTCATCTTGGTGGGAAAGTAGCCGGGGCAGATGCTGTTCACCGTGATGCCCTGCGCGGCGAATTCGGCGGCCAGGGCGCGGGTGAAGTTCACCAGGGCCCCCTTGCTGGTGTTGTAGGCCAGGGTGGGCACCATGCGGGGGTCGTTGCCCTGCAGCCCCGCCACCGAGGCCACGTTGATGATGCGCCCCCAGCCGCGCGGCAGCATGGAGCGGCGCAGCACGCTCTGGGTCAGCACGAACGCGCCGTTTACATTCACGTTCATCACCTTCTGCCACGCCTGCAGCGGGTGCTCGGTGGTGGGCGCGCCCCAGGTGGCCCCGGCGTTGTTCACCAGAATGTCAATGTGCCCCACTTCGGCCAGCAGGCCCTCTACGGCAGCGTCAATGGTGTCCAGGGCCGAGAGGTCGCCGGGCAGCACCTGCACCGTGATGCCCTGGGCGCGCAGGTGGGCGGCGGCTTCTTCCAGTTCGTGGACTTTGCGGGCCGTGAGCACCACGCGGGCGCCGTATTCGCCCAGGGCCTCGGCGATTTGCAGGCCCAGGCCCCGGCTGCCGCCAGTCACCAGGGCCACCTTGCCGCTCAGATCAAACAGTTGCTTCAGGGGCATGGACCATCCTCCAGGGTGAGATGTGGGTTCAGCATAGGCTGAAAGTTACGAGCACGTCAATTTTGAACGTGGGCGGAGATTTGAGGGGTTCAGGGGTCAAGCGGCGGCTGGGCTTCAGAAGTACGAAGAGCGGACCTGCACCCGGCTCAGCGGCGACACCTTGAGCGCGTTCTCTTCACCATGGCTGCGGCGTCCGCTTCAAGCGGCATCCGGGGGCATTGCCTGTCGCTGCCGCTTCCAGGCCCCGCGCCATTCCCACCCCAGCACGCCGCACAGGGCAAGGTGCACGCACAGCAGCCTGCCCAGCTCCACATCCGACGTGGAACTGCGGGTCAGCAGCAGGCCCAGGCCCACGAGGCCCAGCAGGCCAGACCCAGCCAGCGCCCCCGGACGGAACCCGATCAGCCAGCACAGGGGCGGAAACACGATGGGCACGATCAGCAGCAGGAAGGCGAAAAACCCAAGGATCAGCACGTAGATCAGGCTGGCCAGGACCTCCAGCGGGGTCTGCGTTTGCAAGGCGTTCAAGACGAACACGAGTAGCGGCAGGGCACACACCAGCACCCCCAGCAGGCGCAACCAGACCGGCATGGGGGGCAGGGCAGCAGAGGGGGCCACACCCCGGTACAGCCTGGGGCCACCGCCCCCGCGTGCCCCCGGGCTTGGGCCTGCGTTCAGACACAGGACCGGCGGCGGGAGCGCGATGGCGTGCGCAGGCCCTCAACAACGCGCCATTGGCATCCTGGCCCGCTGGTTTCTACGGATTTGGACACTTGGTCCTACCGGCTCCTGGGCCTGCAGGACCACATTTCTTACCCGTTGAGAGGTGGTTGGGGGAGGGAAGGAGGTCTGAGGCCTCTGCCACGTTGTTTCCTGAGTGCAGTTCGCATCACCCTGTCCCGTGATGCTGGGCGGACCCGGCCGGGCGCGCGCTACGCTGCGGTGATTCCGCTCGGCTCTCCCCTCCCCTCCCCTTCAAGGAGCCCCATGACTGTCCTGCTGAACGACCCCGTGACCCGCACCCAGGCCTACTTTGACGGCGAGTGGCGCGCCGGCGCCCGCACCTTCGAGGTGATTCACCCCGGCACCCTGGAACCCATCGGCGCGGTGGCCGACTGCACCGCCGACGACGCCCGGCGCGCCATTGACGCCGCCGAAGAGGCCCTGCGCGCGTGGCGGCAGGTTAACCCGTACCAGCGCGGCCAGATTCTGCGCCGCTGGCACGACCTGATGTTCGAGCACAAGGAAGAGCTCGCCCGCCTGATGACCCTGGAAATGGGCAAGCCCATCACCGAGACGCGCGGCGAGGTGCATTACGCCGCCAGCTTCATCGAATGGTGCGCCGAGGAGGCCGGGCGCATCAGCGGCGAGCGCATTTCCATGCGCCAGAACCGCAAGCGCGGCTTCACGAACGCCGAGCCGGTGGGCATCGTGTACGCCGTGACCCCCTGGAACTTCCCGGCGGGCATGATCACCCGCAAGGCCGCGCCCGCCCTGGCCGCCGGCTGCGTGATGATCCTCAAACCCGCCGAGCAGAGCCCCATGACCGCGCTGTATCTGGCCGAACTGTGGCTGCAGGCGGGCGGCCCGGCGAACACCCTGCAGGTGCTGCCCACCAACGACGCCCCGGCCTTCAGCGCGCCCTTCATGGCCGACGAGCGGGTGCGCAAACTGACCTTCACGGGCTCCACCGCCGTGGGGCGCCTGCTGTACACCCAGGCCGCCCAGACCCTGAAACGGGTCTCCCTGGAACTGGGGGGCCACGCGCCTTTCCTGGTGTTCGAGGACGCCGATCTGGAAAAAGCCGCCCGCGAGGTGGTGGGCAGCAAGTTCCGCAACGCGGGGCAGACCTGCATCAGCACCAACCGCATATATGTGCAGCGCGCCGTGGCCGAGGAATTCACCGCCATCCTCACCCGCCTGACTGGCAAGCTGGTGCTGGGCGACCCCCTGCTGGACGGCACTGGCGTGGGCCCAGTGGTGGAACAGGCCGGCCTGGACAAGATTCAGGCGCAGGTGCAGGACGCCCTGCAGCGCGGCGCCCGCGCCACGGTGGGCGGCACGGTGAAAGAGGGGCTGTACTTCCACCCCACCGTGCTCACCGACGTGCACCCGGATTCGCTCATCCTGCGCGAGGAAACCTTTGGGCCGGTGGCGCCGGTGGTGCCGTTTGACACCGAAGAAGAGGCGCTGCGCCTGGCCAACGCCTCCGAATACGGACTGGCCGCCTATGCCTACACCCGCGACCTGGGCCGGGCGTGGCGCGTGGCCGAGGCGCTGGAGTACGGCATTGTGGGGATTAACGACGGCGTGCCCAGTGCAGGCGCCCCGCATGTGCCTTTCGGCGGCATGAAAAACAGCGGTGTGGGCCGCGAGGGCGGGCACTGGGGCCTGGACGAGTACCTGGAGACCAAGTTCATTTCGATGGGCCTGTAAGGGCGGCAAAGAAGGGGCCGGACTGGGAGCATCTTCCCTGGTCCGGCCCCCTTCTTTGCCTCTACAGCACCAATCGGCCTAGCTTGCGGTATTCGAGGTGCAGGGCTTCTTCCACCAGCGGCTGGGTCAGCGGGACGCCGCGCGCCACGGCCATGAACACCGCGTTCATCACCACGCTGCGGATGTTGCCCCCGGCCACATCGGCGGCGGCGAGTGCGGGGAAATCCAGGGCGCTGGTGTCCAGGGTCTTGGGAAAGGCCCCGCGCCACAGCCGCTCGCGTTCCTGGGCCTGCGGCGCGCGGAAGTTGATCACGAACTGCAGGCGGCGCATGAAGGCAATGTCCATGCTGCTTTCCATGTTGGTGGTCAGCACCGCCAGCCCGTTAAAGCTCTCCAGGCGCTGCAGGAGGTAGTTCACCTGCACGTTGGCGTAGCGGTCATTGGAATCGCGGACCTCGCCGCGTTTGCCGAACACACTGTCGGCCTCGTCGAACAGCAGCACGCAGCCGCCCTGGTCGGCCGCATCGAAAATCTTCTTGAGGTTCTTCTCGGTTTCCCCGATGTACTTGCTGACCGTGCTGCTGAGGTCCACCCGGTACAGGTCCAGGTTCAGGTCGCGCGCCAGCACCTCGGCACTCAGGGTCTTGCCGGTGCCGCTGGGCCCGCTGAAAAGGGCCGCGATAGAGCGGCCACGCCCCGGGCGGGCCATGCCCATGTCCTCGTACACCTGCGAGCGGTGGCGCACATGCGCGGCGATCTGTTCCAGCGCGGCGCGGTCGGCGGCGGGCAGGATCAGGTCGTCCCAGCCCGCGCGGGTTTCGATGCGCTGGGCCAGCGAGCCCATCAGGCGGCGGTTGGCGGTGCGGGCCGCTTCCCAGGCGCGGTCCAGCCGGGCGGCATGCGAGGCATTGGCCGCCAGGGCGGCCCTCGCCTCGCGCGCCAGGGTGTCAATGCGGTCCAGGCTCAGCTGGTACTGGTCGCCCAGCTGGCGCAGCAGACTGGACTCGCCGCCCACGCCCAGCGCCTGGGCCCAGCGCTCGCGCTGCTCGGCGGGGGTGGGGGCCTGCACCTCCAGCGGCAGGATGGCGCGCGCCGAGTCCAGCGGCAGCGGATCGGGCGCCAGCATCACGCACAGGCCGGTGGCGGCCCCCAGCACGCGCCCGGTCAGGTCGTCCAGGGTCTGGCCCTCGGGGGGGTCGCCGGTGGCGTCGAGCACCAGCGGCGTGGTGTTCACCCGCCCGTCGCGCTCCAGGGCCCGCAGGATCACATTCAGTTCCTCGGCGGGGCGGGTGGCCAGGGCCGCCACGTCCAGCAGCAGGGCCGGCCCCGCCGCGTCGGCCAGCAGGTGCCCGGCCAGCGAGCGCATGGCGGCGGTCTGGGTGCCGTAGAGTAGCACCGCCCGCTCGTTGCCCCCGCGCGACAGGTGCTTGCGGGCGGTCTGCAGCGCCGCCTCCTGCGAGTCGCTCAGCAGCCCCCCGGCGAGCAACGGCTGCGCCACGCCGCGCAGTTCCAGGGCTGCGCTGTCGTCGCCGCGCAGGTAGGCCAGGGCGCCGGCCGTCAGGCGCAGAGGGGTCAGGGCCTCCACCACGCTGGCATTCACACTCTGGCCAAACTCGATCAGGTGGTAGCGGAACAGCGCGCCGCCCGGCTGAAAGGCCGCCACGTCCGTGCCGGCAGGGTCTGGCAGCCAGCGGCGGCACAGCGAGGGGGTCAGGAAGCCGGCGTAGGGGCCTTCCAGTTGCAGCGCGGTGGCGCAGGCGGCCAGGGTGCGCTCGGGGTACAGCTCGGTGGCCAGGGCCAGGGCCACCACGCCGGTTTCAAAGGGGGTCAGCTCCAGGCCCCGGGCCAGCGCGCCCAGCCGGGTCTGGTCCAGCTCATCGGGCAGCACCACCTCGTAGGCGGCTTCGGGGTCACCCTGTTCACTCAGGGCGGCGTCCAGCACCTGGGCACTCAGGCTGTCACAGACAGCGCGCAGCAGGCGGGGGTCCTGGGCGGCGGCGGGGCGGGGGGCAGTTCGGGGCATCAGTCGTCCAGTTCGATGGCGTAGTTCACGCGGCTGTAACCGGCGCCATCATCCACCGTGCGAAAGGCGGCGTGAAAGGTGCGCGTGGCGCCGCCCGCCAGCTGAATGCGGCCGGTGCCCACCGTGCAGCGCGCCTCGGCTTTCAGGGTCCGGTAGCAGGCGCTGAGTTTCTGCCCGCTGATGGGCGCACCCAGCACCAGCCGCGTGAAGTGGCCCAGCAGGTTCAGGGTGGCGGCTGGCAGGGCTGCGCGCACCGTGGTGTCAAACATCAGATCGGCAAAGGTCACGATGTTTTTCTCGTACATCACGGTGGCTTCCGGCACGAAGCGCCCCGCTCCGCTGTCTCTCAGCACCTGCTCTGCACGCGCCGAGAGGGGCGCCACATACCATCCCAGGGTGCCGGTGGTGGTGGTGCCCTGCGACTGCGAGCCCACGCAGCGGTACGTCCGGCAGAAGGCGGCGCCCTCCACGCCCACCGGCATGGGCACAGGCCCTTCCACCGTCTGCACCGGCCGGAACAGGGCCTGTCCCAGCAGGGGCCGCCCCGGCGCAGAGGCGGCGCCGGCCAGCCCCAGGGCGCCCAGCACAACGGGCCAATACCAGAGGCGGCTCATACGACTTCCGAAAAACTCCGTCAGGTATGACGGAATTTTTCCGACCGGAGGGAGAGGGAAAAAATACGGATTTCCGGGAATTGGAGGAACATCCAGTTCTTTCCTGGATGTTCCGGAGATGGACGGAATCCGTATCACTTCTTCTTCACCGCCGCAATCCACAGCATGTCGTGTTCGGCCACGCTGGCCCAGGACCAGACGGTATCGTTGCCGCTCTTGGTGCCATCGTGCTTGTACTGGCCGTCTTTGTCCTTGGCGGCCAGGCCCGTGTTTTTCTTCAGCACCGACTTGCCATACGGGTCATCCACGATCAGGCCCTGCTCATTCATGCCCTGCAAGCGCACGATATGCCCGTTGATGCTCATCATCACGGCCTCGCCCTCTTCCAGGTGCTTGCGCACGGTGCTTTCCCAGAACTTCCGGTCGCGGCGGGGCGGAATGGTGTCGTGCGAGGCGCCCATCAGCGCCAGCACCTTGCCCCAGCCTTCCATGGTGGTGCGGTGGAAGCGCTGGTACGAGCCCTGGCGAGCCTTTTTGGGCGAGAGGCCCGCCGCCAGCAGTTCCTGGTAACGGGCGTCCACGTATTTGCGCCGCAGGTCCTCCAGGTAATCCTCGAACTGGGGAAAATCCTCGGGGTTGGGGTTCTCAATGCCCAGCTGCTCCAGCACCATCGCCGCGCTGGTGAGGTTGCACATAACCCCGCCAATGCGGGCGTTGGGGCGGTCGCCGTCCACCGCACGCCCCAGGCTCTCGTTGTTGCGCTGCGAATGGTGCGGGGTCTTTTCCTGCAGGATCAGGTACAGTTCGGCCCGCTGCGACTGGGGCTGCAGCTTGATCAGTTCCCGCGCCACCCGGATCTGCTGTGCGGTGTACTGCGGGGTGTCCTCGGTGAGTTTCATCAGCTGGTCCAGGGCGTCGGGTTCGCCCACCGGCTCCTCTTCCTCACGGAGTTCCACCGCTGGGGGCTTGGGCAGCACGGGCGCGGGGATGGGCGTCCGCTCGGCCGGGTCCAGGCTGAACA
The DNA here is from genome assembly GCF_020166415.1 of Deinococcus multiflagellatus. Taxonomy (NCBI): domain Bacteria; kingdom Thermotogati; phylum Deinococcota; class Deinococci; order Deinococcales; family Deinococcaceae; genus Deinococcus; species Deinococcus multiflagellatus. The sequence goes on along the minus strand of NZ_JAIQXV010000006.1, from coordinate 149,123 downwards.
GCGGCAGGCCGTTGTCGTGTCCTGCGTCGTACACGTAAAACAGCTGGGTTTTGCCGTCAAACTTGCGCCGGGTGGGCTTCAGGTGCCGGCTGCGTTCATCCAGGTTCGCCTTGAAATTGGCCGTGAAACGCCCGCGCACCGTGTCGGCCGCTTCGGCCGGCGTGTTGTGACCGTCCTGGTCGGCGTCCATCGGGTTCTGACGGTAGGCGGCGCTGCCCTCGCTGACCCAGACGTCCTTTTCGGCGTACTTGGCGCTGCCGCCCAGGTGCCCCATGTAGACCTCTTCCAGCGAGGTGGTGCGCCCAGCGGCCTTGGCCTTTTTGTCCACCCCATGCATGTGCAGCTGCAAGTGGATTTCCACGTAGGCCAGCTGCTGGGTGGCGCTCAGGGCGGTCAGGTCCTGGGTGGTGTCCAGCGGCTTCAGGGTGAGCTTGTGCCGGGCAATAAAGGCGTTGATGTCCTTGAGTGCGTCCTTCCCAATCTGCCCCAGCCCCTTGTACTGCGTCTTGCGGTCCTTGTTGCTGGTGGGGTCCAGGTTGCTTTCCAGATTCAAGAAGGCCAGCACGACCTCCGGCGTGGTGTTCACCGCAGCGGCCACCTGCCGCAGCCGGGGCAGAAAGCCGGGCTCGCGCAGGGCCGGCAGGTCGGGCAGCGCGCCCGTGCGGGGGCCGCTGGCGGTCTGGTTTCCCCCTGCCGCCGCGGGTGCTGACGCCGGCTTGGCCGCCGGTTTTGGCCGGGACGCGGCGCCCAAGCGGGTGAAGGTGAAGTTCTCCAGCGAGAACTTGCGGTTCTTGAATTCGCTCACTTCGGGCGTGCCCCCGCGCAGCGAGCCCACGAAGCGGGCGCCGTTCTGCGTGCCGTGCAGACTGAACGTATCGTCACCCTGCAGCCGGCCGGCCAGCGGCCAGTTCTGCCCGCGCGCCTTGCCCTTGGGCTGCACCGCGTAGTGGCCGCTCAGCTGCCCGTCCGCCGCGCGGCTGAGGTGCAGGTGCAGGGTCAGCTGGCCGTTGTCGTGCCGGAAGTCCCTTGTCCAGGTCTGACCGCGCCCAAGGCCCCCCGGTTGGGGCGAGGCCGCCCTGGGCTGGCCCCAGCCCAGGGCGGCCAGCACGCTGTCGGCCAGATCTTCGGCCTTCTGTTCCAGGGTGTCCAGAAGGCCGGGCGGACGTTTTTGCAAGTTGGCCTGTGTCATGAAGGCTCCTGAGGAAACGGGCGCGGGGAGGGGCAGCAGTGAACGGGTGGGCCTCTATTTTGCCGCGAGGCGGGCCTGGGCACAGCGGGCCAGGGTTCAGCAAGCCTTGGGGGGAAAGGGGCCTGGGCGAGGCCCCTCAGTTCAGGTTGATCATCACGCCGCGCACGTCCACGTTGCCGCCGCCGCCGTCAATGCTGATGCCCATGCGGGCCTTCAGTTCCAGCTTGCCCGTGCTGGTGATCGTCACCGTGTTGCTGCGCGTGTTCAGCAGCACTTCGTTGCCGTTCTTGTCGCGCAGAATCACCTGGGGGCCGCTGCCTTCAGTCAGCGTGAGGCGGTGGCCGTCCTTGGAGCGCAGTTCGACAAAGGGCTTTTTCTTGTCGTCGTTCAGCTCTAGGGCGTGGTTCTTGCTGCTCTGCAGGGTAATTTTGGGCGGATCGGGGGCGTCGGGGTCGTCGTAAATGAACTCATGGCCCAGGCGGGTGCGGTAGACGCGCTGAATTACCTTGCCGTTCTTGACCACCTTGTTCACCGGGCGCGGCGGGCTGTCTTTGCCGTTCCACAGACCCCCAATCACGTAGGGGTGGTGGATGTCACCGTGCTCAAAGCCCACCAGCACCTCGTCGTTCACTTCCGGCGTGTGGTGCGAGCCCCGGTTGGGGCCGTTGCCCAGGCCCGCCACGCGCGCCCAGTCGGTCTCGTCGTCCTCGGTCAGGGCGGGCAGCTTCAGCTTCACGCGGCCCTGATTTTCCGGGTCGTTGTTGTTGGTCACCACGCCGATCATCAGGCCCGGCACCGGGGTATACGGGGCGTCGGCGCCCGCGCCACTGCTGGCGGCCCGCAGCAGGCTGCCCAGCGAATCCGGGCGGCTGCCAGTCACGCTGAATTCGGTGCTGTAGCCCTCGCCGTTACGGTAGACATGGCGCACATTGCTGGCAATGTACTTGCCGCTAAAGCGCCGGCCCACATTCTTGATTTCCAGGGTGGTGCCGGCCGTCAGGCGCGGGTAACCGGCGGTGACGCCCCGCGCTTCCAGCAGGTGTTCGGCCACCACGTTGCGCTGGGCCTGGGCAATGGCCGCCGCGTAGCCCTGGTCGCGCACAATCAGGGTGCTGGAGGTGGCGGGCGCTTTCATGTTGAACGCCTGCTGGGCTACACCCTCACTTTTCGTGCGCTCGGCCACCTCGGCCTTGCCCTTGCCGCTGGTGGCCTGCCCCACCACACTGCGCTTCTGCTTGGGATCCCAGGAGCGCACGGTGCTCTGGCTGGTCTGCTGCAGGCTGGTCAGGCGCGGCAGAAACTCCGAGAGGTTGTCGCCCCAGGTCAGCTCAATACGGTCCTGGCCGCGCACCGGCTCGCAGTGCAGGGTGGTGCCGTCGGCGTACAGGATCATGCCCAGGCGCGAGACCCGCTCGCGCAGAAAGGCCAGATTGGTCTGGTTGTGCTGCAAGACGTAAGGGTGCACCACGCTGCTGCCTTCGGTCTTGGCGGTCATGCCCGCCTCGCCGGCCAGCTTTTTCACGAGGTCCAGGTCGCTGATGTTCTGAAACGACCGGGTGTGGGTGCCGCGCGCCAAGCGGTGCAGGCGGTCGAAGGCGCGCAGGCGCAGCTGCTGGGTGGATTTGGTGTAGCGCGGCTCAATCTCCACCAGTTCGCCGTCGAACAGCGTTTCCTTGTGGTCCTTGACCTGCGAAATGATCTTGATGCGGGCGCCCAGCTTGAAGCGCTCGTCATCGACCAGCATGCCCTCAATGTCGCGCAGGGTGACGGTGGCCACATCCGGGAGCTGCAGGCTGCTGTCCACCGTGATTTCGTGAATCACCTCGAACAGTTCCTGGTCCATGTCCCGGCCATCCACATTCATGTAGAGGCTGCTGACTGACCCTTCCAGAGGGTCGCGCACAGTGCGGGTCATGCCTTAGCCCTTCCCGAACGTGGTGCGGCGCAGGTCGCCGGAAAAGCCCCGGTCGGCCGCCGCGTTGCGAATCCCCTGACTGACATGGGTGGCCTTGGGCCCCTGCGCATTGGGGCCGTAAAAGGCCGTGCTGCGGTCGGCCTGCTCGAAGGTCACCTTGATGATCGAGCGCACGGGCGTTCCGTCCGGCATAAACAGCGTGAACTGCTGCTCCATATCCTTGATCACGGCCTCAAAGTGCCAGGTGCTTCCCCACTGGAACAGCACCTTGGGCGGCCGGAGCTTTTTCAGCCCCGAGCCCTTGGCGGTTTCCGTCGTGGAGGGATCCATCTGGGTCATGGCCCACAGGCGGTCGGTGTGTTTGCGCACGTCTTCGACGACGCCCGGCTGACTGCGGAAAGCGTAGGTGTCAAAGAACAGTTCCAGCGTCAACTTGGCGGGTGAGCCGCCCGCGTACACCTTGTTGCCGGTGTCGGTGTTGTCGTTGCTGGCGGTTTTCCATTCCAGGGTGCGGGAAATGGAGTACTCGCGGGGGTTGAACATACACGGAATGGGTTTGTCGTACTTGCGACTCTTTCCATCGCCTTCAACGGGCACGATCCGCGCACGCGCGAACTGGCCTCCTGAACCGTTTGCCGTCATAGGGTCACCTCCGGTGTGAAATTAGCGGCAGTCCTGGGGGGGTGGGGTGTTGGGACGGTAGGCGCACCAGCGTTCACTTTCACCTCGGAAGGTGTAGGTCCCTGTCATCGTCTTGCGCCCAGTGTTAATCGTCAAGATCAACTTGAACTCGCCGAGTTGCGGCGAACTGGCGGTGAGGGTATTGCCCGTGAAGGTGATGTCCAGCGGCACGTTGGCCAGGGCTTCATTCTCGCCCACGAAGGTGCCGCTGGCCCGGCGGCCCTCAACGCCAGAGATGGTCAGGGTGCCCAGGGGGTGGTTCCACAGCCCCGCCAGATCGGCGTACGAGCTGCTGCTGGCCGTCACATTCACGGTGGTGGTGCTGCGTAGGGTGCTTCCACTGGTCGTCGTGGCCACCAGGGTGTAGGTGGTCGTCTGGGTGGGCGTCACCCGCACGCTGTCAATGCCCTTGAAGGTACCTTCCACGCCCTCAATCCGCACGCTGCTGATGCCCACGCTGCGCCAGCTGAGGGAGGTCGAGGACCCGGCCTTGACCGTTCGGGGGGTGGCGATAAAGGAGGTGACGCGCGGGGCCACGCCGCTGCCACTGGATGAGGGCGGCGGAGGCGGTGGATTCACCCCTGGGCCTGGGTTCTGCTGCCCGCCCTGCGTGGGGGGCGTACTGATGCGGGCATTCACAACCACCGAGACACTCTTCTGCTGATTTCCAGCAGTCAGCACGAAACTTGTGGTCTTGTTCAGCTGCACGGTGGCGCTGCCCTGCGGTTTCCAGAGGCCGCCCGGCAGGTTGCCCACCAAGTTGGTGATGCGCACGGCGCTGGCGTTGCTCACGTCCCAGCTGAGGGTCACCTTGCCCGGCGCGCTCAGCGAGGTGCTTGAGGCCTTGAAGCTGTTGATCCGGGGCAAGGGCGCGGGCTTGACCGTGATGGTCTGGCTCTGTGTGCTCTCGCCCGCGCGCAGCACGAAGGTGCGGGTGACACTCACCGGCACCGAGGTGCGGCCCCTGGCCGGCCACGACCCGTCGCTGTTGGGGCCGCGCACGCCGTCAATACGGACGCTGGAGGCGTTCTTCACGTCCCAGCTGAGCACCGCCGTGCCCGAGCCCGTCACCTGCCGGGGCTGCACGTCAAAGCTGCTGATGACCACCTGCGGCAGCTTGACGTTCACCGTCTGCGTGCGCTGCTGGGCACCGACGCTCAGCACGAAGGTGCGGGTTTTCGCCACCGTGACGGTGGTTTCGCCCTTGGCCGGCCACTTGCCCGCCAGAGGCCCAGGCACACCGGCAATCCGCACGGCGCTGGCATTCGCCACGTCCCACTTGAGGGTCACGGGGCCTGGCGCCTGCAGGCTGGTGCTGGACACGCTGAAGTCGCGGATCTCGACTGGACGGGGCTTGACCACGACCTTGCGCTCCAGCTTGTACAGTTTGCCGTTGCGCAGCGGCAGAATCAGGGTGTACACGCGCGTCTTGTTCAGCTTCTCATCGGTTTCGCTGCCCTGAGCATCAAATTTTCCGTTAATAGGCCCTTTCAGGGGAGAAATAGTGGCCGCGTTCCAGCCTGGGGCGTTCCAGGTCAGCGTCACGTCGCCTTCACCCAGAATCTCTTTGGGCTCGGCCGTGAAGGTGATTTTCTGAAGATTGGCCTTTTCTTTCTCCTGGGCTTCTTTTTCGCGACGCGCTTCTTCTTCTTTGCGCTTTTTCTCCGCCTCCGCCTCCGCCCTGGCCTGCTCATCCACGTACTCAACCTGTACCTGCTTACTCACCGGCACCTGATCGCCGGCCTCGTTGCGGGCGGTGAGCGTCACAGTGAAGCCGCTCGACTTGTCAGGCACAGGCTTGATGGTGCTGCCTTCCGGGCCGCTGTCTTCAGCCCCTTCACCATAGTTGACGTTCACGCCGCTGGCGTTCTTCGTTTTCCAGGTAATCGTGATCTGCTCGTTGGACTTCACTGGGTTGGGCGACACCGTGAACAGGGTAAATTCCGGCTTGGGCAGCGTGATTTCCAGGCGGGCGTTGGCGCTCTTGGTGAGGTTGCCGCCGCCCACCGCCGTCACGGTGTAGGTGGTGCTGTCTTTGGGCGTCACGGTGCGCTTGCCCTTGGCGGGCACCGTGCCCAGGCCGTCAATCGTGACGGTCGTGGCGTTGCGAATATCCCAGGTCAGCACGGCGCTCTGGCCCTTCTGGATTTCGGTCGGCTTGATCTCAAAGGTTTCAACTTCTGGCCCCAGCACGCTCACGCTGCGGCTGTCGCTTTCCTTCTCGGTGCCATTCTTGGCACTCAGGGTGATGTTCAGGTCCTTGTCGGGGATGAACGAGCGCTTGCCCTCAGCCGGCACCTTGCCTAGTTCGGTGATGGTCACTTCCTCGGCGTTGCGCACCTTCCAGGTCACCGTGACCTTCTGGTTGCCCGCCACCCGGGCCGGCGACACGTCAAATTTCTCAATCACTGGGCGGTCAAAGCGCGACTGCACCACCTCGGCCCTCTCGGCGCGGCGGCCAATCAGGGAGCGGGCCACCAGGGTGTAGCGCTGGTCCTTGGTGATGCCTTTTTTCACCTGGAAGGTGCCGTCGGGCGGCAGGTTCTGGCCCTCGGCGCCCAGTTCCAGAATGCTCACGCGGCGGGCGTTGCTGGTGTCCCAGCGCAGGGTGAAGGGCTGTCCTGGGCGCACGGCGGTGTCACTGCCATTCAGGGCAAACTGGGTGATCTGGGGCGGCCGGGTCAGCCACCAGATCAGAATGCCCAGCAGCAACAGCAGAATGGGAATCAGCCACAGCGGAATCAGGGGGTTGTGGTGCAGGGTGGCGCGCGCCTGCGTCATCAGGTGGCCGCTGTCGTCCTCGTCCACCGGCACGCTGTACAGGTCCACCCGCATCTCGTGCTGCGAGGAGGTGCCCACCCAGCGCAGGGGCACGCGCACCTTCAGCGTTTCTTCCTGGGTCTGGCCGGGTTCCAGTTCCAGCAGGGCCGGCAGGCCCTCCAGGCGAATGCGCCCCTGGCCGCCCACCAGCCGCTGGGCCGCCATCAACGCGGCGTGGCGGGCCTGCTGGGTGGCCTGCCGGGCGGCCTCATGGGCCATCAGCGTGGGGTCAATGCCCCGGCCGGTCATCATGGTGGGCTGCGGAATGTTGGCGTTCAGCAGGTCCTGCGGGCGCGGCACCGCCAGCATCTGCCCTTCGTGGTCCAGCAGCTTGGTCAGCGCGTCCTGGCGGGTGTTGCCCTTGTTCTCCACGCGCAGGGTGTAGGTGGTGTGGCGCCACGTGCGGCGCACCGGGGGCAGCAGGGTGGCGACCAGGTCATGAAAGGGCGTGACCTCGATGGTCATGGGCGCCTCGCCGTATTCGGCGGGGTTCTCGCGCGAGCGGGCGCGCACCTTGACCTCGTAGGTGCCGGCGCGGCTGCGGCTGTCGCGCGGGGCCAGCAGCGTCAGGCTGGTCTGGCCCTGCATGCCGGGATTCAGCTGCACCTCGCCGTGGGCGTCCTGCACCCACTCGGGCGGAATGCCTTCCAGGCTCACGCGGAAGTGGTCCACCGTGCGCCCGGTGTTCGCCAGCCCAATGTCCAGCACATACGGAGTGCCCGGCGAGAGCTTGATGCTGGTGCGCTCGGGGCTCACCACGATGCGGGGGCGCACGGCCGCCGCCTGCGGTTCCAGCAGCACCAGCCAGTAGGGCCGCAGGTACAGCGGCGTGCGGGTGGGCCAGCGCAGCCGGGTCATGGGGGTCAGGGGCAGCCCGTCCATGACCGTGCCGTTGGTGGCCGTCAGTTCGGTGACGTGCGCCTGGCCGCCGCTGAATTCCACGTTCAGGTGGTGGCGACTAACCCCCACATGTTCGAGCACCACCGCGTTGTCCGGCGCGCGGCCAATGGTCAGGGTGGGCGCGGTAATCGGCTGGGCACGCACCAGTTCATGACGCTCACTGAACACCAGCAGTTGCAGCTCTGGGCCGGGCGTCACAGTGTCCAGGCGGGGCGGCGGCGGCAGCACCGGCAGGGCCGACAGGCGCAGCGTGGGCTCGGGGCCGCCGGGCATCAGCGCGTTCAGGACCTCCTGCAGCGCGGCTTCCAGGGCCTGGGCGTGCGCGTAGCGGTCCTCGGGGTCCTTGGCCAGACAGGTCAGGACAATCTCTTCCAGCGCCCCCGGCATGTCAGGGCGCAGGCGGCTGGGCTGGCGCGGCGCCACATGCTGGTGCTTTTCCAGGGCCTCGGCGGCGTCCCGGATCTCGAAGGGCACCATGCCGGTCAGCAGTTCGTACAGAATCAGGCCCAGGGCGTACAGGTCGGTGCGCAGTTCGTTGCGCACGCCCCGGCACTGCTCGGGGCTCATGTACGCCAGGGCGTTCACCACCGCGCGGTCGTGGGTGCCGTAGCTGCCCGCGCGCAGCTCCGCCAGCCCGAAGTCGCTGAGCTGCGTCACATACCCCGTGTGGCCCAGCAGCGCCCGCCCGGGTTGCAGAATCAGGTTTTCCGGCTTCAGGTTGCCGTGCATCAGGCCGTGGCCGTGGGCGTGGGCGAGGCCCGCAGCCGCCTGCCGCACCAGTTCCACCGCCGTCACGATGGGCAGCGGTTGGGCGGCGCGCGCTTGACCCTGCAGCAGCTGGCGGGCGCTGCCCTGGCGGCCCAGTTCCATGGCGTAAAAGGCGCGGTGGTCGCGCTGCTGCAGCGCTTCGGTGGGCAGGATGTGGGCGTGGCGCAGCGAGGAGACTTTCAGCAGCAGCCGCTCCAGCTGCATGATCAGGAACGACTGGCCGCTGCTGGCGTCGTCCAGAATGCGCAGCGCGACTTCGCGGCCCTCGTCAAGGTCGGTGGCGGCATGGACAGGGCCCAGCCAGCCCCCGCCCAGCAGGCGGCCCAGTTGGTAGTGGTGGAAGATCTTGGTCTCTGTCATGCGCGGGGTCCTGTGTCGGGGGCCTCAACGGGCTGGAGGCCAGGGTCAGCGGGGGGGGCGGCAGTGGCCGGGGCCTCCACAAACTCTACGGTGACCCGCACGTGCGCCGGGGCATGGGTGAAGATGAACTGCGTGATGGCCTCGCGGCTGGCGGTGTCCTCGCCGTCTGGCGAGTCCAGCAGTTGCACGGTCAGGGTGTGGGGCTGGGCGGTGTCTTCGCGCAGCACCGGGGTTAGGCCGTACACCGTTTCCAGGGCGCGGCTCAGGCCGTAGCGGGTGCCGCGCCAGCGGTAGAGGGTCACGGCCTCGCGCATCCAGGCGCGCTGGCGGCCCTCCGGCCAGTGGGGGTCCAGGGGCAGCCCCAGCCAGCCGGCCATCCAGCCCAGCACCTGCGGCGGCGCCACCCGGGGGTCAAAGTGCAGCTCGATGCTGTCCTGGCGCCGCTGCAGCGGCTCCCACATCGCCTCGAAGATCTTCAGGTAACGCCCCAGGAATTCGGACTCCTGAAAAAAGGGCGGCAGGAACTCGGTGTACAGCGCCAGCCCGTCGTGGGGCGGGCGCTCGGCCGTGAAGGTGGGCAGCGGCGGGCGGGCCGGGCGCGCGGCCAGTTCGCCCTGCACGTCCACGCGGCCAGCCGGGCGCGCGGCCTCGGCGGTGACCGACGGGTCAGCCAGAAAGGCCAGGGTAAAGGGGCCAATCTGAATTTCGTCGCCCTGTTCCAGGCGGTGGGGCTGGTTGGGCGAGAGGCGGTGCCCGTTGACAAAGGTCACGCCCTCGCCGCCCGTCAGGTCGGTCAGCAGCAGGGCGCCCACCTCGGCAGTGATTTCCGCGTGGCGGATGGCCACGCTGGGATCGCGCAGGGGCAGGCCGTTGTCAGGGGTGCGGCCAATGGACAGCTGACGGCTGAGGGTCAGCACCCTCAGCACCTCGCCGCGCACGCGGACCTGCAGCTGGGCCATCAGTGGTCCACCCGCACGTGGTGCACGTCCGACACGATCAGGGCCTGCGGGGGCAGGGGCAGGCTGCCGGTAATGGTCTCGCGCGTTTCCGGCTGGCCGGGTTCGGTGAGGACCACCTGCACGTCTTCCGCCACCTCCACGCCGGGCACCGCGCGCAGCAGGCCGTACAGTTCGCTGATGCTGAGCGTGCGGCCAAAGGGCCAGCCCTTGCCGTCGGGGCCGCCCGTGAAGGGGTTCAGGTAGCCGTACAGCGCCTGCATGGCGCGGCGGCGCACGTCCTCGCGCACCGGGCGGCTGGCGCCGGCGCCCGCGCGCAGGGTGGCGGTCACACTCACCCACACGTACTGCGGCGCGCGCAGGTCCAGGGTGGTGCCCACCGGGCGGCGCAGGTCCAGCTCTTCCTGCACCGCGCCGCGCAGTTCGGCGCTCAGGGTCAGGCGCTCGGGGGCAATGCGGCCGGTCAGGGGGGCCAGGGGATCGGTGCTCACATCGTCCAGGCCAATCAGGTCGTCAAACGACACGTCTGGCAGCAGGGCCAGCGTCACCTGCCCGGCCGGCACCGTCAGGGCGCGGATCTGCCCGGGGTAGGTCTGACCGGGCACCGCCATGTTGGGGGTCACGCAGCGCGCGCGCGCCACGCCGGGCACCTGGGCGGCCAGCAACTCGTAGTCATCGGCCGTCACGGCGCGGTTGCGCAGGCGCAGCAGGTAGGGCACGCGCTGCACGGCGTCTTCCAGCAGCTGGCCGTTGCGCCCGCCCGCCGCCGGGGCGTGGTTGGTCACGCGGGCCACGTAGGGCACGCTGGATTTCAGCACGCTCAGGGCGCGCGCCGGCACGTTCCCGCCCGCGCCGCCGCCGTACTGGTAGCGTCGCATGCGGATGGTGGCGCCCTGCGGCGGCACCGCGCCGAAGCGGTACACGCTGCCGTCGGCCTGCAGGATGCTGGGCCCAAAGGCCACCTCGCCCGTGGTGGCGTCCAGCGTGAAGTGCCGGTCCTCGGGGGCGGAGGTCGAGAAGTCCGGCACTGGCGTGTACAGGTGAATGTCGCCCTCGGCGGTCACCACTTCCAGCACGTCCCGCTCGGGGTCCAGGTGCAGCACCGGCTCGTGCAGCAGCCGGAAGCGCTGGCCCGGGGTGCCGTTGCTCTGGCCCAGCAGTTCGTTCTGCACGATGGTCGCGTGCCGCGCGGGCACCGTGATGCCCCGGGCGTCCACCAGCAGCGTCTCCAGGTCGGGGCTCACCTTGTAGCCCGCGTGCATCTGCTCATTGGTTAGGCGGCAGCGCAGCCAGTAGCCGTGCTGGTCGAAGAAGGTGCCCTCGCGCATGGTGGGCAGGCGCAGGATCAGTTCGCCGGACACGTTGAAGGCCTGGGTGCCGTCGTACTCCACCTCGCAGGTGGCCCAGCGGCTGACCCCGCCCTGCCACGCCTCCCACACATACGGCGGATGATTGGGGTTGACCCCAGCGCCCCCGGCGAGCTCCACGCCGAAGGTGAGCGCCACCACGTGCTCGCTGTGGTCGCCCTCCAGCTGGATAAACAGGGCGTCCCCGGGACGCGGCTGCGGCTGGAAGATGGGAAAACGGTAGCCCGGCAGCCCCAGGTGGGCGAGGTCGTGGCGGGTGGCGTCACCGTGGCCCTCGCCGCCCTGCCCTTCGGTGTCCAGCCGCACCTGCGCCAGCGTGTTGGCGGTGTACAGCCCGCGCAGCGTGGGCGGCCGGATCAGCCCGGCGCGCTCGGTGGAGAACACAATCGCCTCGTTCACCTCGGTGCGCAGGGTGGCAATCTCGGTGCCCGCCGCAATGCTCAGGGGGGTGTCCTGCGGCGCGCTGAGGTAAAAGGTGACCGGCGCCCCGGCCGCACGCGGCGGCGCGAGCTGCACGCCGATCATCTCCAGAAAGGCGATCAGCAGCTTGTCCGGGACCTGATTGACCCGGTAGAGGAGCAGGTCCGTCATCCAGGCGAACACTTCCAGAATCGCCATGCCGGGGTCAGAGGCGTTGTGGTCGGTCCATTCGGGGCAGAACTGCGGAATGAGCCGGCGCGCCTCGTCCATGATGTCGTCGAAGCGGCGGTCGTCCAGGTTGACGGTGGGTAGGGGCAAGGCAGGGTCTCCGAAAAAGCGAGGGAAGGGGCTTAGGGGGTGCGGTAGAAGGGAAACACCAGCGAGCGCGGTTCCGGGGTCCCCTTGAGGCGGTAGAGCAGCTCCACGATGATGCGCGAGCTGTCGGCCGGGTCCAGGCGGGCCTGAACGTCTTCGACTTCGATGCGGGGCTCCCACATTCTGAGGGCTTCGTCCACGTAGTACGAGGCCAGACCCAGGGTGGTGGCGTCACCGGGCGCAAACACCAGTTCGTGAATGCGGCAGCCGTATTCCGGCCGCATCACGCGCTGGCCACGCGCGGTCATCAGGAGGGTCAGGATGGCCTGGGTCACGGCGCGCTCGCCGGACACCATGCTCAGCTGCCCGCGCGCGTTCACGCCCACGGGAAAAGCCACGCCCGTGCCCAGCACGTCGGCCGCCGGGGTCAGAGAAGACGGTTTGGTCATGCGGAAACTCCCAAAGCGCAGGGGAACACGGCCGCACTGTACCGGGTCATGCGTCCTCCAGTACACGAGGTTGCGCCTGCGGGCTGTGGGGCGCCAGACTCAGCTGCCGCCCGTCCAGGGTCAGGATGTCCAGGCGGCCCACCGCCTCGCGGGGGGTGTCCAGGTGCACCACCCCGCCCGCGTCGGTAAAGCCGCGCGCGCCGCCGTCGGTCCGCACCAGGGCGTCGGCAAGCGGCGCGCCCGTGTCGTCACGCAGCTGCCAGCTGGAGCGGCGCCGCACGCTAACGGGCGGCGCCTGCCGGTCCAGACCCGCGTGGAAGGCCAGGTCGCGTTCCAGCACCAGCGGCGACAGGGCCGTGACATTCAGGTCCAGCGGCACGGTTACGGTGTAGTTGAGGTGAGGCCGCACCGGCTGACCCAGGCTGGAAAACACGCTCTGGATGCCTTCCGCGGGGCCCACGGTGCCCAGAATGCCCAGCTGCAGGCGCTTGGCGTCTTCGGGCAGGTAGGCCTCGTCCCACTCGCCCTGGCGCATCAGGGCGGCGAGCACCCGCCACAGCACGTTCCACTCATCGCGGCCCAGTTCGTCCAGTTGCGACTTGAAAAACACCGTCACCAGAAAACGCAGGTCTATGCGCCGGGCGGCCAGGGTGCGCTGCACGCCGCCGCGCACCGGCATCTGGTTGAACTCCATGGAGCGCAACCCCGCATTTTCACGCAGGTCGTGCATAAAGAAGTTCAGGGTGGGCCGGGTCAGGCCCGAGACCCAGGCCGAGGTGGGGGCCGCAAACCGGATGTCAATGGCGTCGCGGGGCAGGGCCGCTTCGGTGTACACCAGTTCCTTCAGCGCCTGCTGAATGTCAGCAATCATGGGCTGGCTCCTGGCATCTGGCAGCCCTGATCCCAGCAACGAACCAGTCTTGTGAAGTTTGTCATGGCGTTCTTACGTCCTGAAACGGTACATCTGGGAGCTTGGATGGCCTGCACGGCGTGAGTGACTGGTCAGTATAAACCCCTCCTCCGCCGCTCGTCTGCTGACTTGCGGTTTACATGTGCGCTCAGTTCTGCCATGGTGGAAGCCTCGGTGTTTTGCGCACGCCGGCCCCTTCCGGGTCGTGGGTGTCGCCGACCCCTGCACGTTTCCCGGAGGAATCCATGGCTGAATATCTGTCCCCAGGCGTTTACATCGAAGAAACCCAGAGCGGCCCGCGGCCCATCGAAGGCATCAGCACGACCACCGCCGCCTTCGTGGGCTTCGCGCCCAATGGCCCGGCCAACACCCCCGTGTTCATTGCCAACTGGCAGCAGTTCAAGGAGACCTTCGGGACCCTGGACGCCAGCGGCACGCGCAACCCCTTCATGGACGGCGCGTACCTTGCCCAAAGCGTGTACGCGTTTTTCAACAACGGCGGCACGCGCTGCTACGTGGTGCGCCTGGTGCCCCAGCAGGGCGACGCTGGCAAGCGCACGGTGGAAGCCGCCCGCCCGCTGCAGCTGCCCTCGCGCGCCAGCAAGGCTGTGCCCAGCCTGAGCATCGTGGCCAAAGACGGCCGCCAGAGCGACATTCAGATTGAGGTGCTGGCCCCCGATCCGGTCAAGGCCCAGGACGGCGCTGCCAAGGGCAAGGACGCCAAGGGCCCCCAGGACCCCGAGGAAGGCCCCGACGGCCTGTTCACCCTGAAGGTCACCCGCAACGACGTGACCGAAACCTTCCCCAACGTGTCCATTGGCAAGAAGCACCCGCGCGCCGTGGCCGAAGTGGTGAACAAGGAAAGCACCCTGATCACCATTGAGGAAGCCAGCAGCGCCGGTCCCCTGGTGGAGCGCGCCCCTGAACCCGGCAGCTACGTGCTGCAGGCCGACAGCAACGTCATCGAGCAGCGCCGCGAGATGAAAGGCCAGGACTTCGTGGGCAGCGTGGACGGCCGCAGCGGCATCGAGAGCCTGGAAATCGCTGAAGAGGTCAGCATGATTGCCGTGCCCGACCTGATGAGCGCCTACCAGGCCGGCATGATCAACGCCGACGGCGTCAAGGCCGTGCAGCGCGCCCTGATCGACCACTGCGAGCGCAACGCCAACCGCATTGCCCTGCTCGACACCCTGCCGGACCTGACGCCGCAGCAGGCCCTGAAGTGGCGCACGGTGGACACCAACTTCGACTCCAGCTACGCCGCCATGTACTACCCCTGGGTCAAGATCGAAGGCCCGGACGGCGCGCCCATGGTGGTGCCCCCCAGCGGCTTTGTGGCTGGCATCTACGCCCGCAACGACGTGGAGCGCGGCGTGCACAAGGCGCCGGCCAACGAGACGGTGCGCGGCATCCTGGGGCCGGCCATTCAGGTCACCAAGAGCGAGCAGGACATCCTGAACCCGGTGGGCGTGAACTGCATCCGCGAATTCCCTGGCATGGGTGTGCGCGTGTGGGGTGCCCGGACGCTCTCCAGCAACGCCCAGTGGCGCTACGTACCGGTGCGCCGCCTGTTCAACTACGTGGAAAAGAGCATTGAGCGCGGCACCCAGTGGGCTGTGTTCGAACCCAACGACGAGAACCTGTGGTTCCGCATTCGCCGCGACATCAACTCCTTCCTGACCAGCGTGTGGCGCGACGGCGCGCTGTTCGGCAACACCGCCCGCGAAGCCTTCTACGTGAAGTGCGACAGCGAACTGAATCCGCCGGAACTGCGTGACCGCGGCGTGCTGCAGGTCGAAATTGGTCTGGCACCCGTGAAACCCGCCGAGTTCATTGTCTTCCGCTTTAGCCAGTACGCTGGCGGCGGACAGTAAGCGCGAAAAGCGTTACACTGTTCCCGTCACGGTCTGAATTCCGCCCTTCTTTCCACATCTCTTTCCCGGAGGTACAGTCATGACCGCAACAACCCGTAAAGACCCCTTGGTGGCCGCCTACTTCAGCCTGCAGTTTGACAACAAGGTTGTGGGCGCGTTCCGCGAAGTCACCGGCCTGGGCAGCGAGTCCCAGGTGGTGGAATACCGCGCCACCGACGACAAGGGCCGTCCCGTCCTGATCCGCGAAGCCGGCACCATGAAGTACAACGACATCGTGCTCAAGCGCGGCATCACCGACGACATGGACATGTGGACCTGGCGTCAGCAGGTGGAAGAGGGCAAGATGGACGAAGCCCGCCGCAGCGGCACCATCACCCTGTACAACCAGGCCGGCCAGCCCATCGCCGCCTGGACCTTCGAGCGCGCCTGGCCCAGCAAGCTCAACGGCCCCACCTACGACGCCAAGAGCAACGAGGTCGCCATCGAAGAGCTGACCATCACGCACGAAGGCTACAAACGCGTTCCCGTCGGCGGCTAAGCCCGCCCTCCCGGACTGAAGCGTGAACGAGCTTCCCTTCATGCTGCCCGTCGGACTGTTTACGTCCGACGGGCAGGTTCACCGCAGCGGCGTCATGCGGCTGGCCACTGCCCTGGACGAGATTGAGCCCCTGGGTGACCCACGGGTGCAGCAGAACGAGGCGTATTACAGCCTGCTGCTGCTGGCCCGGGTGGTCACGCGCCTGGGCCCATTTTCACCTGTGACGCCCGACACGCTGGCCGTGCTGCCAGCCGCCGACTTTGCCCACTTGCAGGCGCTGTATGCGCACATGAACGCCGCCCTGCCCGTCAGCTGGTCAGCGGCAGCGCCCACTGTGCAGAGCGCGCCGCCTCTGGCCGGCACCGTTGAAACCGAGTGCCCCCACTGCGGGGCGCTGCTGGAGCTTGATCTGGGTCAGGAGACCGCGCCGGCATGAGCGGCGCGCCGCCCGCCCGGCCAGCGGGGTCCGCCGTTCCGGTGGGCACCCGCGCGCCCCAGCAGACGGCGGGGTTGGACCTGGAAGAGCTGACGCGGCGGGTGTATCTGCTGCTGCTGGAAGATCTGCGCCTGGAGCGCGCCCGCCGTACCGGAGGTCAGTAGATGAGTGTGAAGATGGCAGCCAGCGCGCACTACAGCCGGGCCGGCGCAGGCGCGTCCCTGAGTGCCTCGGCCACGGTGGGGGGCGGCGGGTTTTCGGCCTCGGCCAGCGTGAACGCCTACGTGCGCGCCCAGGTCAAGCAGCCCCCCGTGCCCACCACGCCGCAGAAAGCGGCCTACAACATTCTGTCCAATCACCGCTACCACGTGGCGATTGACGGCCTTGAACACGCGGCCTTCAACGAGGTCAGTGGCCTGCAGATTGAAACCGAGACGATGGATTTTGTTGAGGGCGGGGTCAACGACCGCGTCCTGCGCCTGCCCGTGCGCAGCAAAATGGGCAACATCACCCTGAAACGCGGCGTGGTGTCTGGCCAGCAGCTGCTGGAATGGTACCTGAGCGTGGTCAACGGGTACCTGGACGCGCGCAACGTCACTATTATTGTTTACCACCCCAACGGCAACGTGCTGGTGCGCTTTGAACTGCTGCAGGCCTACCCCGTGAAGTGGAGCGGCCCCCAATTTGCGGGCAGTGGCGACGCCGTGGCCGTTGAAACCCTGGAACTGGCCCACGCCGGTTTTCTGCAAATCAGCCGCTGAGCGCGGGGACCTCCCTCCTACCTTGGTCCCCGCTGGGTCACCCGCGCGGCGACCGAGAGGAGTTTTGTGAGCATCTTCGACGAGCGGCTTCGCCGCCTGAAACACGCTTCCCGCATGGCCGTCACGCAGCAGGATCTCGCGCCGCGTGCGGCCCCCACCCCTCTATTCGGTGCCGCCACCGGGTGGGCCTCCCAGCCGCTGGCGGCGACCACCCAGGCCAAGCCCCGCCGGGTGGTCGCCCGCGTCCTGGCCGTCCCACACCCGGCGTCTGCAGCGGAAGACGGGTTCGCCGCCGCTTTACCGCTGGGAGACCGTCGTCAGCTGGCCCCAGCGGCGCCACTGGCCCCGGCGCCCGCCGGGCCCGCACCCCTGAGCCCGGCACCTTCTGCGCCGACGGTCGGGACCCTTCCGCCGCGCGTGCCAGAGGTTCCGGCCACGCCGCCCACACCCGTGGCAGCCCAGCCCGCGCCGCCCAGTGCGCCGGTGGTGGCCCCGGGGACTGAAGCGTGGCCCGCACCCGATCCTTACGGTGACGCTGAAGAAGTCTTGGCGGCCGGCCTGCTTACCTCACCGCCGCCCGAGGGCCTGCCGCCCGCTCCCCGGCGCGAATTTGAGCCTCCGGCACCCGCGGGCCCCGTTCCCCGGCGCACGCCTTCATTCCGAGAAACGATGGCCCTGAACCAGCAGCTGGAAGATGGCGTGGCCGCCGATGGACCGTTCACCACCGCGCCAGCCGAGCCTGCCCCGCTGGCCCCCCTGGAGGTGGAACGCACGCCCGTGACCACGCAGCGTGCAGCGGACGAGGAACGCGCGCC
Source organism: Deinococcus multiflagellatus (assembly GCF_020166415.1). Taxonomy (NCBI): domain Bacteria; kingdom Thermotogati; phylum Deinococcota; class Deinococci; order Deinococcales; family Deinococcaceae; genus Deinococcus; species Deinococcus multiflagellatus. The sequence continues at coordinate 131,649 of NZ_JAIQXV010000006.1, read as the reverse complement.
GCGCGGTGAGCCAGCGGCGGCTCCTGTCAGCGCGCCCGAGCCCCTGGTGGCGGGCCCCACCCCTCCGGTGGCCGACATGCCCAGCGAACGCGAAGCGCCGGCCGTGCAGGGGCCTTCTGTTCAGCCCCCGGCCCAGTTGCCCGCTGACCCCGCACCCCGGGCTGCACCGCCGGCCCCGCCAGAGCCCCAGCATGAAACTGTGCCGGCCACGCCCATGCCAGAGAGGGTCCCCCCAGCACCAGAGGTTGCAGCGGCCCCCGAAGAGGCCCCCGAGCCGGCTGAGGAGACGCCCGCAGCGACGGCGCCGGAAGAACCCGCCGCGTCAGGCCCCAGTGCCGAAGAGTTGCGGGCGGCCCAGGAACGGGAACGCCGCGAACTGGAGGCGCTGCTGCGCGCCCAGAACAGCGATGTGCCGGTGCGGCTGCCCCGCCGCCCCCGGCCCGCCGTGCCCCCCCGCCCCCAGGCGCCGCCGCCATCAGAGACCAAGGCCGCCCCCATCATTGCGCCCGAAGCCTCGCAGAGCTTGCTGTCGCGCCTGAACCGCTACGCGGAGATGGAAGCCAACGGCGAACTGAGCCCGTCCATGATTCCCATTCATGAACTGCTGGACTGGAAAGACCACAACCCCGAGCAGAACCTGACAGCCGATGAGGGGCCCGAGGAGCCCCAATTCCCCACCACTGGCCCTGAGGCCAGTGCGGCCAGCCCGGCGCCTCTGCCGGCCCCGCTGTCACAGCCGCCTGCCAGCGCGCCCACGCGCGTAAAAGCCCGCGCCAGCCGGGCGGGGCACACCAAGGAGGGGCGCTCGGCCCCGAACCGCCGCCGCGAGGCCAACGAGGCGGACGAAGAACCGGACACAGCACCTCCTCGTGGGGGGTCTCCGCCTGCACCGACAGGCCTTGACGCTTCTGGAGGAGCAGCGGCGCCGGCGCTTGCGGGCGGCCAGGAAGAGAGCGCTGGGCCAATTGCCCCCCAGCCCACGCAGCCGGTCCAGCCGTCGCCCCTCACCACACCTGCACCAACGCCAGCCCTCCCTGGGCCCCTCCAGCCCACAGCCGAGACTGCGCCAGCCCCCGGTGAGCCAGTCCCCAGTGAGCCAGTCCCGGGGGGGCCAGCAGGTTGGGGGGCAGAAGCCGCGTCACGCCCGCTTCAGACCGAGCCCGCGCGCCTGTTCACCCCGGGCGCCACCCCAGCCACGCCGCCCACCCGACCCGAGGCCCCTGCCCCCACGGTCGCGCGGCCTCCCTTGCCCGTGGCGCCACCCGCAGACGGGGGTGCCGAACTCGCTGTTCCTTTGCCCACCCCACGTCCCGCGGCCAGTGCGCCAGACCATGCGCCCCTGGCCCCAGCCCCCGTGATGGGGCCCCACACGGAACCCACAGCTGCCGGGCGGCCGGGCACTGATCTGCCACCCGCGCTGGCGCCCCAACCCGAGGCGTTCTCTCCGCCGGCACCCACCTTGCCGGCTCCAGCAGTGCCGCCAGGACCAGTGGCAGCAGCGCCAGACGCACCGTTTGCGGACCGTTCAGCGGCTGTGCCGCCCACACCCGTCGGCCCGGCACCGGCGGCAGCCCCCCAGGCGATCCAACGTCAGGCACCAGAGGGACCTCCACCGTCCCCCCAGCCCGACGCGCGGCCCACAGTTCCAGTCCAGCCGAGCGCACTCTTGGCAGAGGACAGGGCACCCGAACTGGTGGCATCTGAACCCGTTCTGGAAGCCGCTCCACCCCTGCCTGCCGCCACGCCGCCCCTCTTGAACCCGGCGGAAGGTGCGCCGGCCATCCAGCCACCCAGCGTCCCTGTGGCCCAGCCGGCGGCGCCAGAACTGGCTGTGCCAAGTGCGCCGGAGCTCGCACCAGCGGGAGCGCCAGAACCGGTCTTCCCTGCTGCCCTGGACCGCGGCGCCCCGGCAGTGCCCCCCCTTCCTTCGCCCCCAGCGCCGCAGCACAGGTCACTGCGCCCGCCGGAAGAGCAGCTGACCCCAGCTGTGGTGCCTGTGCCCCCGCACGAGGTCCCCTCAGTCCCGGTGGCGCCTGGGCTGCCGCTGGCCGCCGACCCAGCGCCGGCCATGCCCCCTGGCCCAAGCCCCGTGCCAGCGGCATTGGTCCCGCCGGTTACCGCGATTCCAGAGCGGCCCATACCGGAAGCTGGCCCCTTGCCCAGCGAACCTGCGGCCAGCCCCACGCTGCCGGTGCCGCCCGCGCCGCCGACCCCAGCCGCCGAGCAGGCAGACTTCGCCCACCTTAAGGCCTCGGCACCGGGCGGCCAGCCCAACACGGCTGGGCCTGCCGCCCTCCCCGTCACCCAGGCCCCCAGGCTGCCAGTGGGCCAGCCCCCCGCTGTGCCGGACCCGTGGGCGCCCTCGGGCCAGTTGCCGCCGGCTTTCACGCCTGCCCTGGCCCGGCCTCTGCCGGTTGAGCCGCAGGTGGCGGCGCCCCCAGCCCAGCCCCCTGTCCTGCCTGTTCGGCCCACCACGCCGCAGTCCCCCGAGCTGGCTTCTCCTGCACAGTCGCTGCCCACCACGGCAGTTCCTGCGGCGCCTGCCCAGCTCATCCCGCCCGGGCAGCCCGCACCTGCGCGGCCCCAGCCAGCGCTGCCCAGTGCCGGGCCCCACGCGCCTGTTGTGCCGGCTGCACTTCCCCAACCGGCGGTTCAGCGGCAGCCTGCAGCGGAAGCGGTGGCGCCCCCCACCTCTCCGGTCTCCTTGCCGCCCAGTGTCCCCCCACTTCCAGAGGCACCTGCGCCCGCGTGGCCTGTGGAACCAGTGCCCAGTGCTCCGGTCGCTCTGCGCCCCGACCTCTCCCCTCCCCCGGAAGCACCCTTGCCGGCGTGGCCAGTGGCACCGGCGCCGTCCACACCCAGCGGGGCGCAGCCAGTGGCCCCTGGGCCCCTGCCACTGAGTCGCCCGGCCCCTTCAGCGCCTCGCACGGAGCTGACGCCAGCGGCAGAGGCGCCCGCTGCTGGCCCGCCCGCTGCCCCGGTGGCCCGGCGCGACCGTCCGCAGGTGGGCATGCAGGAGACTGACCCGCGGCTGGCCGCTGACCGCCCCAGCCCGGCGGCCCCTGTGCCTGTGGCGCCGCCGGCAGCTGGGGTGGCAGATGATGGGGCGCCGCACTGGGCACCGGCCATTCCTCCTGGTCCAGCCCCCACCCGGCCAGCGCCCGCACCCAGCCTGAATCCCGAGGCGGCGTGGGCCGCGCCTGAGGCGCCAGTGCCCGTTGCGCCTGCAGGCGAGGGAAGGCCGCAGCCCCAGCCAGTGGCCCAGCGGCAGGTGGCCGACCGTTCAGGGCATGTCCCCCCTGCTCAGCCAGAGCCGGAAGCGCCGGTCTTGCCCCTGGCGGTCAAGCCCGACGGGACCCCAGCTGGAGAGGCCCGGGCCGCCGACGTGCGGCCTGTACCCCCTGCCCCCACCTTTGTGCCCCAGGGCCCCGAAGCCTACACCCCCCGCTCCTTTGATCTCGCGGCCCCGCATCTGGGCCCCGAGCCGCAAAGGGAAGTTCTGGCGGCTGACCGTGGCCCTGCCTCGCGCCCCGTGCCCCCGCCCATGACACCGAACAGCACACAGGCACCGGCCACCTCGGCCCGCCGGGCCGCCCCCTCTGAACGCCCTGGCATGCCGCTGCCCCGGCCGGTGCCACCCACGCGGCCCGATGGCCGGCCGGGCGGGCGGCTGGGCCTGCCCCGCGCGGTCCGGCCCCCCGGACAGGACCCCCGTGAAGCCCCGGGCGCCGCACTGGAACAGGCGCTGGAAACCGCTCTGGCCCGTGACGGCCACGGCCAAGCGCTGGCCCCCAGCGTGCGCGCGGCCCTGGGTCAGACGCTGGGCACTGGCCTGGATGACGTGCGGGTGGTGCAAAACGTGCATGTGCCGGCCGCCCTGAATCTGGCCCAGGCCGACGGGTTGACCGTGGGGCGCACCGTCTTCCTGTCGCCAGATACCCGTCTGGACACGGGCGCTGGCATGGCGCTCGCCGCCCACGAGGCCACCCACGCCATTCGTCACCAGCAGCCCACCTTTGTACCGCAGGTGCTGCGGCGCCAGGGCGCAGCGCCCTCGCCCCACGACGAGGAAGCCGTGGCCCTGGGCACCGAGCACGCCACCGCCCGGGAACAGGCCCAGGCCCGTCGCCCGGCGCCCCTGGACACGCCGGAAGCGCAGCGCCTGCCGGGCCTGCCAGCCCCCTGGGAGCCCATGCCCGGCTGGGACGATGGGGCCGCGCGGCAGCCAGCCCCCGCGCCAGCCGAGCCGCCTGCGCCGCCAGTGCAGGCCGCCCCACCCCCGAACGCGGCGCTGCCGACGTGGGCGCAGGCCGCCGCCGCCAACCGACCCGCCGCCGGGGCGCCCCCACCCGGAGCAGCGTCCAGCACCCCAGCCGTGGGGCGCCGCGCGGCAGCGGCGCCGCAGGTGGATCTGGATCAGGTGGCCCGGGAGGTCTACGCCCGCCTGCGTGACCGTCTGGGCGCAGAACTGCGGCGTTTGTAACCGCAGCAAAGCGGGGCGGGCGGCAGAGTGAGCTTCTGCCGCCCGCCCCTTTCTGGTTTTTCCCCGGTCCTGTTCTGCGAAGGCAGCCAGCACCGCCAGCGGGGGCCGTGGCCCACCCCCCCTTGGAACAACGCAGCGCCGGCCTTTTCCGAGTGCTCCGCCCCGAATGCGGCGTTGAGTGCCGGCGCGCCTCGGCGTAGACTCTAGCTATTGAGAATCATTCCTAATTAGGAATGGGTGGTTTCCGTACTCTGCTCCCGGAGGTGTCATGACCCTGCCCCTGCCCGCTGCCCAGCGCCCGACCTCGGCCCCCAGCCACCTGCACCTTGATCCACACCTGCGGCGCGCCGCCCTGCTGACGGCCCTGACCCTTGTTGGGCTGGTGGTTGGCCTGCTGGGCGAATTTGTGCTGCGCCGCCCGGAGGTGGCTGGACTGGGCTTTGCGGCGGCGTACCTCGCTGGCGGCCTTCCTGCCGCGCGCGAAGCCGCGCACGCCCTGATCCGGGAGCGCAAACTGGACGTTGACCTGCTCATGGTGCTGGCGGCGCTGGGGGCGGCCAGCATTGGGCAAGCGGCAGACGGCGCTGTTCTCCTGTTCCTCTTTAGCCTGAGTAACACGCTGCAGGACTGGGCCATGGGCCGCACCAAGGGCGCCATTGAAGCCCTGATGAACCTGAACCCCGAGGGCGCCACGGTGCGCCGTGAAGGCCGCGAGCAGTGGTGCGCGCTGGGCGAGATCCGGGTGGGCGACCTGCTGATCGTGCGCCCAGGCGAGCGCATTGCCGCCGACGCCCGCGTGCTGAGTGGGCAGACCAGCGTGGACGAGAGCCCGATGACCGGCGAGAGCGTGCCCGTGGACAAAAGCGTGGGCATGACCCTGGCCAGCGGCACCGTGAACCTCAACGGCAGCGTGGTGGCGGAGGTGGTGCGCCCGGCCGGCGAGAGCACGCTGGCGCGGCTGGTGGCCCTGATGGAGCAGGCCCAGACGCAAAAAAGCCGCGCCGAAACCCTGGGCGAGCGCTGGGAAAGCCCCTACGCCACGGTGGTGCTGCTGGGCACGCCCCTGGTCTTTGCCGGGCTGCATCTGGGCGCTCAGGTGCCGCTGGCCGAAGCCTGGGCACGGGCCATGACCTTTATGGTGGTGGCCAGCCCCTGCGCGGTGGTGATCTCCACGCCAGCGGTGATGCTCAGCGCCATGGCGGCGGCGGCGCGCGCCGGGGTGCTGTTTAAAAGCAGCGCGGCCCTGGACACCCTGGCCAGGGTGCAGACCATTGCGTTTGACAAGACCGGCACCCTGACCGAAGGCCGCATGCGCGTGACCGAGGTGGCCGCGCCGGACGACACCGCAGCCCTGGCCCTGGCGGCGGGTCTGGAGGCCCACAGCGAACACCCCATTGCGCAGGCCATCGTGGAGGCGGCGCGCCAGCGGGGGGTGTGCCCCCGATCTGTCAGCGCCGCCCAGGCGGTCCCTGGGCACGGCATTGAGGCCCAGACCGCCGAAGGCGCGCGTGCCTGGGCGGGCAACCGCCGCATGGCGGACCGGATCGGCGCGGCCCTGCCTGCCCACCTCAGTGCGGCGCTGGACGCACTGGCGCAGCGGGGCAGCAGCAGCGTGATTGTGGGGGTGGGCCCGCAGGTGCTGGGGGTGATCGGGGTGGCCGATACCCCCCGCCCCGGCGTGCGCCAGGCCCTGGCCGAGTTGCGCGGCAGCGGCGCGGCGCGGCTCGTGATGCTCACGGGTGACCGGCGCGAGGTGGCGCAGGCGGTGGCCCAGGATACGGGCGTCGATGACTTCCGCGCGGAACTGCTGCCCGAGGACAAACTGCGCCTGATTGCTGAGCTGCCTGCGCCCGTGGCCATGGTGGGCGACGGGGTCAATGACGCCCCCGCCCTGGCCCGCGCCGACCTGGGGGTGGCGGTGGCCAGCGGCACCGATGTGGCCATCGCCAGCGCCGACGTGGTGTTGATGCGCAGCGACCTGGGCAAGCTGGCCGGGGCCGTGCGGTTGGCGCGGGCCGCCCGGCGCACGGTGGCCCTGAACCTGACCTTTGCGTTTGGGGTGATGGTGGTGGTGGCGCCGCTGGCGGTGGCCGGGCAGGTGCCCCTGCCCCTGGGCGTGCTGGCGCACGAGGGCGGCACCGTGTTCGTGGTGTTCATGGGGCTGCGACTGCTGCGCCTGCGCCTGTAAGCGCACTTCCGAAAGATTCTGCAACGGGTTTCGGCGTTTTTCCGATCAAAGGGACGCACAGAACGGCGCCGCAGAGAAGGAAAAACGGGGACGGAAAGGTGTGGACGCACCGCAGCGACGCGGATCGGCTGGAACCGATGATCCGGAATCCGGATGACGAGGCAAGAGAGAGCGCAACGCCGCCTGCGACGCGCCTTGTTCCCCTCCAGCCTCCCTTATGTTCAAGCGCAAACCCCCGGACGCATCCGGGGGCTTACGACTGGGCCAGGGGGCTACGCCTAGCCCACGTCAGTGATGATGGGCGAGCGGAACTGGTCGTCGGGGGTAAATTGCCAGCGCCAGCGGGCCAGCAGGGCCACGCCCGCCGCCACCAGGGCCACCAGGGCCATGCGGACCAGAAAGGTGCCGTACTGGCCTTCATAGGCGCCGAACATGGCCGCGCGCAGGGCCGCCACCACATCGGTCACGGGCATGACGGCGTGGATGGCCTGGAAAAAACGCGAAGACAGTTCCACCGGGTAACTGCCCCCCGAAGCCCCCAGCTGCACCACCAGCAGCACCAGCGCCAGCAGCCGCCCCGCTGCGCCCAGCAGCAGGTTCAGCGCCAGAATCAGCAGCATGAAGGTCAGGCTGGCCAGCACGGTGGTCAGGACCACCAGCCCTGGGTGCAGGTACGGCACGCCCAGCAGGCTCAGGCCCGCAACGACCACCAGCGCCTGCAACGTCACGTAGCCGGCGGGTACCGCGAACTTGCGCAGCACGCGGGCGCGCTGGCTGGTGCCGCGCCCGCTTTCGGGCAGCAGCAGGTAGGGAAAGATGAAGGTGGTCATGGTGGCGCCCACCCACAGCGCCAGCGCCACAAAGTATGGGGCAAACGCCGCCCCGTTGCTGGGCACCTGGGCCGTGGCGGTTTCCACGACCACCGCGCTGGCGGCCAGGCCCTGGGGATCACCGCTGAGGGTGTCGGTGCGGGCCGGCAACTTGCGGTAGAGCGTGTCCAGACCGGCGCGCAGCTCGCCTGCACCGCCCTGCAGGTCGCGCGCGCCCTGGGCCAGCCGCCCCGAGCCGTCCGTGAGCTGGCCCAGGCCCCCACTCAGCTCACCGGTTTTCTGGGCCAGGGTCCTGGCCCCGCCCTGCAGGGCGCGGAGATCCTGCTCGGCGGGCAGTTTCGCGGTCACAGTGCCCAGGGCCGCCTTGAGTTTCAGGTTGCCGGCCACCAGGGTCTGCACGCCGTCCTGCACGCGCTGCGCGCCGCTGGCCAGCGTCCGGGCGCCCGCCGCCGCCTCGTTGGTTTTGGCCGCCAGGGTTGCGGCCCCCGCCTGCAGCTGCGCCGCGCCCGCCTGCAACGTCTTGCTCCCGCTGGCCAGCGCCTGCGCGCCCTCTGCCGCCTGCCCGGCCCCGGCCGCCGCTGTGCCCAGGTTCTCGTTCAGGGCAGCGGCGCCCTGCGCCAGGGTGCGGGCGCCGCTGGCCGCCGCCTGCGCGCCACTGGCCAATTGCCCGGCGCCCTGCACAGCGGCGGCGCTGCCCGCCTGGGCGTCCTGCAGCCCGGTGGCCAGCGTGGCCGCGCCGCCACTCAGGCGTTCGGCGCCGCTGACCAGGGTGCCCGTGCCCCCAGCCAGTTGTTCAGCCCCCTGGGCGGCGGCGCGGGCGCCCGCTTCCAGCTTGTGGGCGGTGGCAGCCAGGGTACTGGCCCCACCCTGCAGCTGCCCTGCGGCGCGGCCCAGATCGCCCGGCGCCCCCTGCGCCAGGGCGCCGGCCCCGGCCGAGAGCCCTTCGGCGCCGCTGGCCAGCCCCGCCGCGCCCTGGGCCAGGGTGGGGAGCTGCTTGGCCAGAGCCTGCGCGCCGGTCTGCACCTGTTCGGCGCCGCCCTTCAGCGTGGTGGCGCCGGCCTGTAACTGGCCAGCCCCGCCTGCCAGGGTACCCAGGCCCGCGCGCAACTCCGGCAGCTGGGTGGCGAGCGCCTGGGCCCCGGTCGCCAGTTTCGCGTTGCCCTGGACCAGTTCTTCAGCCCCACCCTGCAGCTGCCCCGCACCTTTGTGCAGCGCGCCCAGGCCCGCCGCGAGGTCCGGCAGTTTCTGGGCCAGCTGTGCTGCGCCGCCGCTCAATTGGGCCGCGCCGCCCGCCACCCGCTGGGCGCCGGCTTTCAGGTCCCCGGCACCCTGGCCCAGCGCGCCCAGACCGCCCGCCAGCCGCCCCGCGCCGGCGCTCAGGTCGGCTGTCCCCTGCTGCAGCGGCGCTAACTGCGCGCGCCCTGGGGCCGCCGCTTCCAGCTTGCGCAGGCCCTGGCCCAGCTGCGCGGTGCCAGTGGTCAGCCGGCTCACACCGCCCGAGAGGGTCGTGGCCCCTGCAGCCAGCGACTGTGCGCCCTGCTGGGCCGTGCGCATGCCCTGATTCAGGGTGTCGGCACCGCTGCGCAGCTGGGCTGCCCCTGTTTCCAGGCGCCCGGCCCCGCTGCGCAGTTTGCCGGTGGCCGCGCGAATGTCCTCAAAGCCCCGCTGAACGTCCTTGAGCGAGCGCTGCACCACTTCCCAGCGGTTGCCCCCCAGGGTTTCGTTGAGGTTGGTGGTGATCTCCTGGGCCACGGTGCGGCCCACGCGGCTGGCGAAATAGCTGGTGCCCGGCGCGGTGTACAGGTGCAGCTGGCCATGCTGGGTGCTGTTGCCCGCCACGGCCTTCTGGCTGAAATCGCGCGGAATGGTCAGGGCAAAGTAGACCTCGCCCCGGCGCACCGCCGCCTGCGCCGCCGCCTCGCTGGGATAGGCAATCAGGCGCACCGGGGGGTCCTTGCGCAGTTCCCGGACCACGTCGCCCCCCAGCGTGTACCGCTTCCCGCGCAGGGTGGTGCCCTGGTCCACATTCACCAGCGCCACCGGCAGGTCGGCCAGGCGGCCGTAGGGGTCCCACACGCTGGCGAGGTAAATCCCAGCGTAAGCCAGCGGAATAAACAGAATCGCCAGCGCCGCCAACCACATCAGCGGAAAGCGCCACAGCGCGCGTTCACTGGGGGTCAGGCGGCGAAAATCGGAGAGCACCGTGCGGGCAGGTGGGCGGGATGGGGTCTGGGTCATGAGAGTCCTTGGGAGCGGGTGGTTCTGACAGTGTGTCAGCTTCCACCATGATGCCCGCCCCACTGACAGATCGTCAAGTGACACCTTGTCAGAATTGGGATAGACTTCACCCATGCCTGTGGCCGACCCCCGCAAACGCCTGCCCTCGGCGGACCGTCGCCAGCAGATTCTGGACACCGCTGCCACCCTGTTTGTGCAGCGCGGCTTTGAGGCGGTGGGCATGGGCGACCTCGCGGGCGCCCTGGGCACGTCCCGGGCCACGGTCTACAGCTATTTTCCCTCAACCGAAAGCATTCTCGACGCCCTGCTGGACGAGCGGCTGCACCGCCTGCTGACCCGCTTGGAGCCGCTGCTGGCGCACCTGCCCTGGCAGTCGCCGGGCGCGCCCGGGCTGATTGAGCCGGTGTTTGGGTTCCTGCTGGCCGAGCGCGACACGCTGGCGCTGCTGCACAGCGGCGGTGGGCCGTCGTTCCGGGACCGGCAAACGCATTTTCTCTCGGAGGTGGCCCGGCGCCTGCCGCTGGACCCGGCGGTGCCGGGGCACGGCCACGCGGGCCTGCTGCTGATCATCACCACACTGCTGGACGCCCTGGCCTACCGGGTGATCAGCACCCCGGCCCTGGACGCCGAGGCGCTGGCGCGCACCCTGGGGGTGTTTGTGCGGGGCGGCGTGCTGGCCACCCTGGATGCGGCGCAAAGGGAGGGGCCCGCCGACATGACTTCTTCTGGCCCCGCCCCCGGCACCCGCTGAGCGGCAGGGGGCGGGCACGACAACGCCCGGCCAGCAGTCTTCCGCCTGAAGGGGAGGCACAAGCCAGGCCGGCCGAGCCGCGCAGGCAGGACACCACGTTCCTCTGGGTGTGGGACTGGCGGCGGCCTCTGCCCTAGCCCACGCCGCCCAGGGACACCACCGGCGCCGAGGCCAGCCAGCGCCCGAAGGCGGCCACCACCCTGGGATCAAACTGCCGCCCGGCCTGCGCGCGGATTTCGGCCACCGCCGCTTCTCTGGACCAGGCGCGTTTGTAGGGCCGTTCACTGGTCAGGGCATCGAACACGTCGGCCACGGCCACGATGCGCCCGCTCAGGGGAATCTGGGTCCCGCGCAGGCCGTGGGGATATCCGGCGCCGTCCCAGCGTTCGTGGTGCGTGCGGGCAATCTCTTCGGCCATCACCACCAGCGGGCTGTGCCCCCCCGACAGAATGTTGGCCCCGATCACGCAGTGGGTCTTGACCACCGCAAATTCCTCCGGGGTCAGGCGGCCGGGCTTGAGCAGGATGGTGTCGGAAATGCCGATCTTGCCCACATCGTGCAGCGCGGCGGCGCGCTCAATCAGGGTGACCTGGGCGGCAGGCAGGCCAAGTTCGCTGGCAATGCCCGCCGCCGCGCGGCCCACGCGGTTCATGTGTTCGCCCGTGTCGTCGTCGCGGTACTCGGCGGCCCGGGCCAGGCGCTGCAGGATTTCCAGCTGCGCGCGTTCCACCCGGCCAGTCAGCGCCTCATTGTGGGTGCGGATGGTCTGTTCGGCCACCTTGCGCTCGGTGATGTCAATGGACACCCCCACCAGCCCGGCGGCGCCCCCTTCCGGGCCCACGAAAGGCACCTTCGTGGACCAGTAGATGCGCCGGCCCCCCGTGCCCAGGGTGTCTTCCACCTCGTACGACTGGGCGTGCCCCGAGGCCAGGACCGCCTCGTCACGGGCGCGGGCCTGCTGCGCGGCGCGCGGCGGAAACAGCGCTTCGTCGGTGCGGCCCAGAATGTCAGTTACGGGCCGGCCAATCTGCGCGGCTCCCGCCGCATTGATCAGGGTGTAACGCCGCGCGGCGTCCTTGACATAGATCGCTTCGGGCACGCTTTCGACCACGGTATTGAGCAGCTGGTGGCTGGCCTTGAGGGCCTCGCGGGCCGCGCGCACCTGGGTGAGGTCGCGCACCGAGATCATGAACAGGGTCTCGCCGTCCACCCGGCAGGACGTGACGGTGAATTCAGCCGGAAACACGTGGCCGCCGCGCCGCTGCGCGGGCAGCTCGGCGCGGTGCTGCCGCCGCTCCCCCGTCGTGACCACCTGCGCAATGCCGCGGCGGTGCACCTCGTGGTAGTCGGGCGGCACCATCACTTCGGTCAGTTCGCGCCCCAGCGCCTCCTGGCGGCTGTAACCCAGCATGGCCTCGGCCGCCGGATTCCACGCCAGCACGCGCCCGCCGGCGTCCAGCACCATCATGGCGTCCATGGCCGAGGCCAGCACCGCTTCGTGGACCTGGTGCTCGCGCGCCTGCTGCGCGGTGGCCTGCCGGAGCTGCAGTTCGCTGACCACATGCGCGGCGAGGTCCTGCAGCATGGCGCGGTCGTCCGGTCCCAGATCGGGGCGCGGCGCCACGTCGTACAGGCACAGGGTGCCCAGCCGCAGGCCGCCGGGGGTGACCAGCGGCGCGCCCGCGTAAAAGCGAATCTGCAGCGCGCCCGTTACTGCCGGCAGGTCGCGGAACCGGGGATCGGCCAGGGTGTCGGGCACCACCAGCACCTCGGGGGCGCCGCTGTCAAAAAGCGCCTGACACAGCGACTGCGAGCGGGCATTTTCCTGCACGTCGGCCCCCACGCAGGCCTTGAACCACTGCCGGTCCTTGGCCATGAAGGTCACAGCGGCCATGGGCACCCGGAACACGCGCGCCGCCAGCCGCGCCAGCCGGTCATAGGCGGCCTCTGGGGGGGTGTCCAGGATGCGGTACCGGGCCAGTGCCGCCAGCCGCCGCTGCTCAGCAGGGTCATCGGGAAGCAGTGAGCGCGCGGCCGACATGGGCTTCAGGCTACGCAGAACATGTCTCTAAACTCTGACGTGAACGGAGCATGGGGCGTGGGCCCAGGGGGCGCCGGGCGTTTTCTGATACGGCGGCCAGAACAGTGCGTCACGTGGGCGGCGCTTGTTCTGCCCAGCGGAACGCGCAGAACGGCGCCGGGAGAGAACAGCGGCCATTCGTATGCCGGGAACCTGAACAGGGGCCAAACCCGGGGCACAGGATGAAACAGGTTCAGGGGCGCTCCTCCAGCTGGAAGAAGCGCCCCGGGTACGGCGGGGATGCGCGGGCTGGCCGGCAGGCCTGGGCGCGGGCTGATACGAATTTCGGATGAGCGGCGCCGCTCTGCGAGCCCCTCCGGTCGAGTGAACCCGCTATTCCACAACCGATGAACCGGAATCCTTCTGACGTCCCTCCCTCGCTCCTCCCACGCCAACGGTTCAGAACTGGACCGCAATGTTTCTAATCCCAGGGCGAGGCACTTGTTCCGCGCCTCGCTCCGCTGTGCTCAGGATCAATCGCCAGAAGCTGAGCTGGTCACGCCCGCCGGCATGAGCACCGGGCCAAAGGTCTGGCTGGGCCCAAAGGTTTCGGTCAGGCGCCGCTCGGCGGGGACCTGCAGGGCGTCCAGAATGCACTCGACCGCCTGGGTAAAGCCTTCGGGGCCACAGTAGTAGTACTCGGCGTCACCGGCTGGCAGGTACGGGCGCAGACGGTCCAGGGAGATCAGCCCCGCCTCGTCGTGGTGCTCACCGGGGCGGTCGTCGGGGGTGACCTCGGTGTAGAACACCACCTTGCGGATGTTGCTGTGGGTGCGCGCCAGTTCATTGACCGGCTCGCGGAAGGCGTGGGCCCAGCGGCCCAGCGCCGCGTGAACAAACACCACTGGCCGCGCCGAGCCGGCTGCCACCAGGGCCCGCAGCATGCCCAGCATGGGCGTAATGCCCACGCCGCCGCTGATCAGCACGGCGGGGCGCGCCGAAGGCTGCAGCACAAAGTCGCCGGCCGGCATGTGCACCAGCAGTTCGTCGCCCTCCTGCACGTGGTCGTGCAGCGCGTTGGAGATCAGGCCGCCCGGGACCAGGGGATCATGGGCGGGCGCCAGTTCGCGTTTCACGGCAATGGTGTAGCTCCGGCCATTGGGGGCGCTGACCAGACTGTACTGGCGGATCTGCCGCGTGGTCTGGCCGGGCACCTGCAGGTTCAGGCTGAGGTACTGCCCCGGCTGGAAGGGCGGCAGGGGCTGGTCGTCGGCGGGTTCCAGCTCCAGCGAGGCGATCAGGCGGCTTTCTTGCACCTTGCGCACCACCCGGAAGGACTTGAACCCCCGCCAGCCGGCCTGTTCGGCGCTGCGGTACATCTGCGCCTCGGCCCCCATCATGATGCCGGCCAGTTGTTCGTAGGCGGCGGCCCACGCCGCCAGAATCTCGGGTGTGGCGGCCTCGCCCAGCACAGCGGCGATGGCCCCCAGCAGGTGCTCACCCACCACCGGATAGTGCTCGGGCAGCACCTCCAGGCTCACATGCTTGTGGGCAATGCGCGTCACCATGCCGCCCAGGCGTTCGGGGTGCTCGATGTTGGCCGCGTACGCCAGCACCGAGGCCGCCAGACTGCGCGCCTGCCGTCCGGTCTGCTGGTTGGCGGGGTTGAAGATGTTCAGCAGCTCCGGGTGCGCCGCGAACATGGAGGCGTAAAAGGTGCGCGTGATGGTTTCGCCGTGCGCTTCCAGCGCTGGAACGGTGGCCTTGATGATGGCGAGTTGGGCAGGGGTCAGCATGACATCTCCAGAGCAAAGGGAAGGGAAAGAAAGGGGCGCCGCAGCGCGGTGCGGCCACACGGGGCCCCGGGCGCGGACAGGGTCAGGACAGATTCAGGACAGGCGCTCTGCAAGGGCGCTGAAGCGTTCGAGATTGGGGCGCATCCGCTGGGCCAGTGCCAGCAGCGCGCTGGCTTCTGGTGGCGGCAGGAGGTCGCGCAGGGTGGCGTCCCACAGGGCCAGCCAGCGGTCAAAATGGGCGGGTTCTATGCCCAGGCCGCTGTGGGCCGGTCCGGGGCGGCCCCGGTAGGCCCCAGGGCCGCCCATCACCGCGCGCCAGAACCCTTCCAGGCGCGCCAGGTGCAGTGACCATCCCGCCTGCGGAAAGGGGCCAATGCGCCGGGTGAACACCGGCCCCAGCGTCTCATCGGCCGTCACGCGGGCATAAAAGGCCCACAGCACCTGCCGCAGCCGCTCTGAACCCACCTGATCAAACAGGCTGGTGGCCGGGACTGGCGGCACCGTCATGGCGTGACCCCTTCAAAGCGGGCCAGCACGGGGCCAAAGAGCAGGCGCCGCTCGTCCTGAAAGGAGGTCTCGGTGGCGGCCTGCAAGGCGCCCAGGCCAGCCAGCAATTCGCGCAGCGGTGCCGGGGCACCGGGCGGGGGCGCCCAGTCGCCGCACGCCCGGCGCAGCTGCCCGAACGCGGCCTGGAGGTCTGCCTGGTGCCCGCTGAGCCGTTCCAGTGGCCCCTGCACGTGTGCGGCGAACGCCGCGCCTGCCCCCCGCCCGGCCTCCAGATGCCGGATGGCCGGAAAGAGCATCACGTCCTCTTTGAGCAGGTAGGTGTGCAGATTATGCGCCAGCGCTTCGAGCGCCAGACACAGGTCAGGCAGGCCGGCGGGGAACCCGGGCGCCTGGGCAACTTCGGCGGCCTGCCGTGTCCAGTGCGTCAATTCGGGGTGAAAGAAGAGGATGTGGTGCGTTGCCAGGGCGTCACACAGCGCGCCCAGGCCCAGGCAGCCCCACGCCGCGCGGCGTGGCCCCACGGCCTGCAGGTCAGTCAGTACCGTGCCCAGGTCCAGACGGGCAGCCTGCACCGCCTCGGCCAGCGTCTGCTCCGGCGAGTCCAGGCCGTACTGACACAGAACCGGCTGGGTGGCAGGGCAGCTGCGCCCCAGCTGGCCCGTGGTGACGTGGGGCGAGAACGTTGACATCACAACACTCCTTGCCCGTGGAGAAGTGGACCTTCACCTCCACCGGCAGGGTCAGGCTAGAGGCCTCTAAAGTGGATGTCAAGGTCTAGTTTTGGAAGGTCGTGTGCCCGTGACGCTGGCCCGCGAAGCCGAGGGCCGCCCGACGAGTCAGCCTCCACCAATCGGGCAGCCCGGCGACCACTTTTCGACAAGTTTTGCCATTTCTTTTCCCGCTTAAATGGCAATTTGCCATTTATGGTAGACTGATTCCCGAAACAAAATGGCAACCAAATCCAATTCCCGTCTCCAATCCCTGATTCGACACGCCCTGGAAGAACGGGCAGCACGCGGCCATCAGGGCGACCTGCCTGAAGGCAAGGTGACGCTGCGCCTGCAGGCCATGGACGTGTTCTGGCTGGCACAGCTGGCCGAGCTGATGGACGCCACCCGCACGCGCGCCGCTTCGCAGTTGCTGTCAGCCGCCATCCGCGACGCGGCCCAGGCGGCCGGCCTGGACACCGAGGGCGAGGCCTTCCAGAGCGCCTTTCAGGCCTTTTTAAGCCAGGAATTCCCGCACGAGACTTCGCCCCCCGCTGACGACTGAGAGGAGCCCCCACATGCCCCACCACACCGACCTGATTGCCGCCCTGGCCATTGGCCTCACGCTGGCCTTTTTTGGCGGCCTGCTCGCCACCCGTCTGCGCCTTCCGCCCCTGGTGGGCTACCTGCTGGCTGGCCTGGCCATCGGGCCCTTTACCCCCGGCTTCGTGGCCAACCCCCACATTGCCGCGCAGCTCTCCGAGATCGGGGTGATGCTGCTGATGTTTGGTGTGGGACTGCATTTCTCGGTGGGTGACCTGCTGGCGGTGCGGCGCCTCGCGGTGCCTGGGGCACTGCTGCGCATTGCGGTGATTACAGCGGTGGGGGCGGCGGCGGCGCAGCTGTGGGGCTGGCCGCTGGGTCAGGGCGTCATTCTGGGGCTGGCCCTGTCGGTGGCCAGCACCGTGGTGCTGCTGCGCGCCCTGGAAGAACGCGGCACACTGGACACCTCTAACGGCAAGATTGCGGTGGGCTGGCTGGTGGTGGAAGACCTCGTGATGGTGCTGGCGCTGGTGCTGCTGCCGGCCCTGGCCCCGCTGCTGGGCGGCGCGGGCGGCGCACCGGACCTGGGGGCGCTGGGCCTGTCACTGGCCACCACCACCGGCAAGATGGTGCTGTTCGTGGGCGTGATGATGGTGGCGGGGCGGCGCTTCATTCCCTGGATGCTGGCCCGGGTGGCGCGCCTTGGCTCGCGCGAACTGTTTACCCTGGCGGTGCTGGGCACAGCGCTGGGGATTGCCTACACCGCCGGGACGCTGTTTGACGTGTCGTTCGCACTGGGCGCTTTTCTGGCCGGGGTGGTGGCCAGCGAGAGCAAGTTCAGTCATCAGGTGGCCCAGGACGCCCTGCCCTTTCAGGACGCTTTTGCGGTGCTGTTTTTCGTCTCGGTGGGCATGCTGTTTAATCCTGCGGTGCTGTGGCAGTCGCCGCTGCAGGTGCTGGCCACCGCCCTGATCATCATTGTGGGCAAGACGCTGGTGGCGCTCTTGACCCTGCGGCTGCTGCGGGCCTCGTGGTCCACCGCGCTCACCGTGGCCATCTCGCTGGCACAGATCGGGGAATTCTCCTTCATTCTGGCCACGCTGGGCCGCGACCTGGAGCTGCTGAGTGCCCAGGGGCAGAACCTGATTCTGGCCGGGGCCATCATCTCGATTGTGCTCAACCCCTTTCTGTTTCGCCTTCTTCCTGTGTTTGAGGCCTGGGCAGCGCGCCGCACCCCGGCCGCCCACCCGGAGCTGCCCGCGCCCGTGGGCCTACAGGGGCACGCGGTCCTGGTGGGCTACGGCCGGGTGGGCCGCCTGATCGCCAGCCGGCTGCAGGCCCAGCAGGTGCCGTTTGCCGTGATTGAAGAAGACGAGCGGCGCCTTGAGGAGATCCGCGCGCAGGGCCTGCCGGCGGTCTACGGCGACGCCGCGCGGCGCGAGGTGCTGTCGCGCGCCGGGGTGACCCAGGCGCAGGCCGTGATTCTGGCCACGCCCGACAGCCTGCAGTCGCAGTTGATTCTGGAGCAGGTGCGCGACCTGAACCCGGCCGTTCATGTCACGGCCCGCACCCACGACGAGCACAGCCAGCAGGCCCTGCTGGCCCTGGGCGCCAGCGACGTGCTGTACGGCGAATACGAACTGGGGCTGGCCATGGGCGACCATGTGCTGGCCGCGCTGCGCGCCCCAGTGACGCCCACCGCCCCCTGATAAGGATTCCGGTTGATCAGTTGTTGCATAACTGATCAACCCGACCGGAGGGACTCGCAGAGCTGCGCAGTAGAGAAGGAAAAACGGTGACGGAGAGGCGTGGGAGCACCGAAGCGACGCGGAGGGGCTGGAACGGATGATCCGGAATCCGTATGACGGCAGCGGCCTACGCCCGTAGGGGCACGGGAGGCACGTTCGGCCGGCGCCGCTGGCCTTGACCGACACGGCCGCCGTTCAAGGCAGGGGCGAAGGAGAAAAACGCTGCTGCGCTTACGCCTTTTCCGACCAGCAGCTCGCAGGCGGCAAAGAGGGCGAGGGACAGCAGCGCCGCGCGGCAAAAGAAGCAAGGCGGGGTGGCGTACCAAAACCTGGTCTGCATGACCAAAAAGCAGGGGCCAGGGCCGTGGTGCTCTGGCCTTCAGCAGATTTCGCAAGGAGTGGGGGCAGGTGGTTGAGCCAATCACGCGGCAAAGTCACGCATAGACAGGCAGGGAGGTGGGCCGGCCCAGCGCCCGCACTGGGGCGCAGCCAGTTCTGTGCGGGGTGGGCCGGGCACTGGAGGGCCACCCAGAGGCGCCCCCTGTCCCGGACCACCATGAGTGCAGGGCCCCGGGAAGTCCCCCAGGGCCCTGCACCAGCGCAGAGGGCTACAGGCCCTGGAGGTAGGCCAGCAGCGCCGTCATCTGTTCTGGGGTGGCGGGGGCGCCGTCCAGGCCGGTCTGGGCAAACCGGGGCATCACGGTGCCCAGGGTGCGGCCACTGGGGTGTTTGCCGTTCAGCACCGCCTCACGGAAAGCGCCCTCGCTCCAGGTTTTCACCTCGGCCAGCCCGGGGCCCACCCCGCCTTCGGCCTGGGCGCCGTGACAGCCGGCGCAGTTGCCCGCGTACACGGCCTGCCCATTTACCGGGGCCCCGGCTGTGGGGGGCTGCATGGCCGCGCCGTCGCCACCGCCAGACATGCGCACCCCGGTGAAGTACGACCCCACCGCAATCGCCGCGGCCAGAGCCACGAAGCCCACAGCAGCGCTGAATTCACGCCCAGCGCCCATCAGTACAGCCTCCAGCCCGGCACCAGTTGCAGGTTGCCCAGCAGCTTCCCGATCACCGGACCGTACATCATCAGCACCAGCAGCAGCGAGATGATCCACAGCACCATCAGCGGCTCGGTCAGGCGCACCAGGGGGGTGGCGGTCGCCAGCTGCTCGCCCGCCGGGCTGATGGCCTCGCTGTAGGGAATGGGCGTACTTTCGGGGTCCTGCACCCGGGGCGAGAGCAGCATGCGGAACAGCACGTAGAAAAACAGCAGGGCGCTGACGAGCAGAATCACGCCGCTGAGGCCCGTCAAGGCTTTGGGCAGCGCCAGTTCGGCGGTCTGGTAAATGTCCTGGGCGGTGGCGCTCACCTGGGCGCGCCGGGTGACGCCCAGCAGGCCCTGCCAGTGCATGCCCAGCGCAAAGACCATCATGCCCACGAACCACGTCCACACCGCCGCCGAGGCCAGGCGCATGCTGGGCATCCGCTTGCCGGTGAGGTGCGGAATCAGCCACAGCGCAATGCCCATGAAACTGAGGGTGGTGGCGGTGCCCACCGTGATGTGAAAGTGCCCGGGAATCCAGGCGGTGTTGTGCACCACGGGCGCAAACGAGGCGCTGGCATTCACGATGCCCCCCGCGCCGCCCAGGATGAACGAGATCATGGCCAGCACCTGCGCGCTGAAAATGGCGTTGCCCCAGGGCAACTTGGTGATCCAGCCCAGCAGGCCCTGGCCACCCCGGGCGCGCGCGCCGTCTTCCAGGGCCGCCGCCACCGAAAACGCGGTCAGCAGGCTGGGCACGGCGATCAGGAAGGTCAGGAACATGTGGATGGTCTTCCAGAGGTTCGAGATGTTGGGGTCGGAAAACTGGTGGTGCAGGCCCACGGGCACGCTGTTGAGCAGGAAGATCACAAACACCAGCCGGGTGAGGGGCTCAGACACAATGCGCCCACCCGCATGCCGGGGCAAAAAGGCGTACCACGAGATGTAGGCGGGCAGCACCCAGAAGTACACGATGGCGTGCCCGGTCCACCAGAACAGCGTCTTGGACAGCAGCGGGTCCACGCCCGGCGTGAGGCCCAGCGACCAGGGAATCAGCAGCCCCAGCACCTCAATCACAATCCCCAGCGAGGCCACGAACCACATCATCCAGGTGGCCACACTCATGAACGTCACCAGCGGCGTCACGCGGCCGGGGTTGGCGCGTTTCCAGGCCCACCACATCGCCACCACCTGCCCCACCACCAGCAGGCTGGAGCCCACCATGATGGCCGCCCCGATGTAAAACAGCGCGTCACCCTGCATGGGGGGGTAAAAGGTGTAGAGCAGCGTGGCGTGGTTGGTCAGCAGCGGCACGGCGGCCATCAGCAGTCCGGCGGTCATCAGCAGGTAGGTGAACCACGCAAACTTCAGGTTAATCCGGGCGCCCAGGTCACGCGCGGGCAGGTACAGCATCCAGCCACTGATGAAAAACTGGGTGAACACCAGGGCATTGAGCACGCCGTGCAGCGAGAGGCCCTGGTAATAGGATTTGAGCAGCGCCTTGATCAGCGGAAAACTGTAGACATCTATGCCCGCGTAATTCAGCGCCTGCAGCGGCCCGATCAGCACGCCAATCAGCAGGGCCAGAAAGGCGGTCACGACGTAGTACTGCGTGACCTTCTTGAGGCCCGTGAGCGAGGCCGCGTCGATGGCGGGCAGGGTCCGAACCGCCGCCGGATGCTCGGGGGCCGGGATCATGGGCGGGGCGGGCGTGGGATGGGTGGTCACAGTGGGCAGCTCCTGGGGGTCATGGTTGGGCGGCCTCGACCACGACGCGGCCGAGCATGTTGTGGTGGCCAACGCCGCAGTATTCGTTGCAGACGGTGTCGTGCGTGCCGGCCGAGCGGAAGGTGGTGGTAAAGCTGGCCACCTGCCCCGGCACCACATTCACGTTGATGTTGGTGCCCTCAATGAGGTACCCGTGCATCACGTCGGCCGAAGTCACGTGGAAGGTGACTGGCCGCCCCGCCGGCACCCGCAGCACCGCCGGCTCGAAATTAAAGGCGCGCGCCACCACGAAGGCTTCAAGACTGCCATCGGCGTTCTCGCGCAGGCCCGGGGTGGCAAAGGGCGTGGCGGCCAGATTCTTGGGATCCAGGCGGCCGTTCTTCACCCCGGCGAGGTGATGGGCGCCGTCCCCGGACAGAGACGGCGTGGTGCCACTGAGGAAACTGGTCAGGACGCTGGCAAACAGCAGCACGGCGATGACGACGGCCATGCCCAGCCAGATGGTTTCCAGACGCTCCAGGGTGTGGTGTTCCAGGCGGGGCACTGGCCCCGGGGCACGCCTGCTCATCCGGCGCGCCCCTGCTGAATGCCCAGCACCAGCATCCAGAGCCAGACAATAGACAGCAGCACGGTGGCCACCACGGTCAGCGTGCCCACAGGCACCACATGCACCGGCCGCCGGGCAGGGCGCTCAGGCGCGGGTGGGGGCCGGTGCGGGGTCACGGCGCCCCCCACAGTGCGCGCGGCGCCCCAGCCCCCTGAAGCCGGAAGCAGGGCGGCAAAGGCGCTGGACAGCATAAATTTCGCATGGGCGCACTAAACCGTATCAATTCCGACAATGTATGTGAACGGCTTCAGCAACGCTTTGGATGGCACACATGACCCGGCGCCGGGCCCAGGGACACCCGGGGGGAGGGGCCGCGCCGCCTAGCGGCCCTGTGGGGGCGCTGGACACCGGCGCGCCTGCGGCCGGCGCAGCGCCCTCAGGGCCAACAGCCCCCAGACCGTGACCACGGCGCCCATAGCGTTCAGGGCCAGCGGCGTCACGGTCTCATTCACCATGGCCACATCCAGCAGACCGTGAAAGGCGGCCAGCACCAGCAGGCTCCCCTGGGCCCAGCGCCACAGCCACGTCATGAGCAGCGCGCCCATCAGCAGGCTGGCGTACCAGCCCAGCAGCGCTGCGAGCGACATGGCGGTAAAGGTCTCGTTGCGCAGCAGCAGCGGCAGGTGCCACAGCGCCCACGGCACGCTGAGCCACACCGGCGCCCACACGGGCCCAAACACCGGCAGCAGCCGGGGCAGCGCAAATCCGCGCCACCCCACCTCCTCGCCGTAGCCGTAAAACACCACCTCGGCCAGCAGCAGGGCCAGGGGGCCCAGGTGCGGGTATTCGGCCACCCGCAGCAGCCCGGCCCACCCCGGCCACGGCTGCCCCGCACCTGCGCTGAGCGCCACCCCCAGCCCCAGCAGCGCGGCGGGTGCCCCCACCGCAAATGCCCAGGGCCCCCAGCCAACCCGCCAGCGCCCCAGGGCCTGACCCAGCGGACGCAGTGAGGGCCGGTCCAGTGCAGCGGCGGTGATGATGGCCGCCGCCGCTGGCCCCAGACTGCCCCACAGGTGCAGGGCGGCCGGGGCTGGGTGCCCGGGGGCCAGCAGGGGCCACCACACCGCCCACGAGAAACCAAAGGCCAGGGCGAAGAAAGGAAGCAGGGGCAGAAGCAGGCGTCTGGGGGACATGGGGACCGCTGAACTGGGACAGCTGGAGGCCGGGCGGCCGGCACCTGAGACGCCACACTGCTGCCCGGGTGTTACCAGTGCGTTACCTGAATTAGAGCGTTTGACATAAAGATGATGGTGGTTCTTGACCCTCTCCCCTCGTGGGAGAGGGCCTCGCGCAGCGAGGGGTGAGGGGGTTCTTTGGTCAACCGCTCTAGACACAAGGGCGCGGAGCTCGCCTGACACGACTTCCGAAACCTTCCGTCAGGCGTCACGGCAGTTTGCTGACCGGGCTGCAATACAGAGGGAAAAAGGACGGCCTTCCGGGCATTGGACTGGTACAGCGCCGAAGGCAGGGACCATCCGGCTCTTTTCTGGCTGTCCTGGACATGGACGGCAGTTCGCATGAGCACTGGTGCAGACAGTGTTCACGCGTGGCGAGTCGCTCATGGAAGAAACGTCGTCTGCCACGCTTGACTCGCTTCTCCCCCTCCCGACCTCCCCCACGAGGGGGGAGGGGGAAAAACAGCGTGTTTGCCGGGCTACCCTCTGTGAAATGTTGAACCTAGCCGAACCATTGATGAGGCAGCTTTGCACCCCCAGGCCCCGCAGAGCGCTGCCAACAGAGCAGCGAATGCCGCACCTTTGAGCACCTGCCAGGGCTGAACGGGTGGAACCTGGAATCAGCTGGGCCAAACAGGTAAAAGGCGGCTTCTCATACGGCTTCCGAAAAATTCCGTCATACCTGACGGAATTTTTTCGACCGGAGGGAGAGGGAAAAGGACGGATTTCCGGGAATTGGAGGAACATCCAGTTCTTTCCTGGATGTTACGGAAATGGACGGCAGTCCGTATCAGCCGACTGCGGCTTCCCCAACCTGCGGCCCCTCGCCGCCACTGGCCTGGGCCTGGGGCAGCGTGAAACTGAAGGTGGCGCCCTGCCCTTCCACCCCCTGCGCCCAGATGCGCCCGCCGTGGCGCGTGACAATGCGCTTGACGATGGCCAGCCCCACCCCGTGCCCTGGCACCTCGGTGTGCAGGCGCTGAAACACGGCAAACAGGCGGTGGGCGTAGGTCATGTCAAAGCCCAGCCCGTTGTCGCGCACATGAACGGTCTGTTCGTGCTCGCCTGCCTCGGTCCAGACCTCAATGTGGGGGGGCCGCGCCGGGTCGGCGTACTTCAGGGCGTTGGTAAGCAGGTTGGTCAGCACCTGCCGCACGCCCAGCAGGTCACCGCACACCGCGCCCAGGTCGCGCAGGTCCCAGGTGGCGGCCTCGGCGCCGGGCAGTTCCGCGATGATCTCGCCCAGCAGGGCCCGCAGCTCGATGGGCTGGGGCCGCAGTTCGCTGCGCCCGGTGCGGGCGAACTCCAGCAGGCCGTCAATCAGGGCTTCCATCTTCAGGGCGCCGTCCTGAATGATGCGCAAGTAGCGCTGCCCATTGTCACCCAGGTCGTCGCTGGAGCGGGCCAGCAGGTCGGCAAAGGAGCCGATGTGCCGCAGCGGGGTGCGCAGGTCGTGCGAGATGGAATAGGCGTAGGCTTCCAGCTCGCTGTTCACGTCCTCCAGTTCGGCGGTGCGTTCGCGCACCCGCGCCTCCAGCGAGGCGTTCAGGGCGTGCAGCTGGGCTTCCATCTGCTTGCGGTAGGTCACGTCCTGGCTGGTGGCCACAAAGTGCGTGACCCGCCCGGCCTCGTCGCGGATGGGCGTGATGGTCTTTTCTTCGTGGTACTCGCCGCCGTCCTTGCGCCGGTTAATAAACTCGCCCCGGAACACCTCGCCGGAAAGCAGGGTGCGCCACAGGTCATCAAAGAAGGCCGCGTCCTGGCGCCCGGAGTTCAGCAGGGCCGGCGTCTGGCCCAGGGCTTCCTCCGCGGGGTAACCCGTGACCTGTTCAAAGGCGCTGTTCACGTATTCGATCACCCCGCTCCGGGTGGTGATCATCACCGGGTCGGCCGACTGGGCAATGGCGCCCCATAGCTTGGCCAGTTCGTGCTGGGCCTGCCGGCTTTCCAGTTCGCGCAGCCGCCGCTCGTGGGCCTGCACGGTCAGGGTCTTGAGGTGCAGCTCGACAAACACGTTGACCTTGGCGCGCAGCACCTCGGAGCGCACCGGCGAGAAGATAAAGTCCACCGCGCCCAGGGTGTAGCCGCCCAGCATGTCGGCCTCGGCGCGGTCGTGGGCGGTCACGAAGATGATCGGGGTGGTTTCGGTCTGGCGGCGGCTGCGGATCAGGCGGGCGGTTTCAAAGCCGTCCATGTCCGGCATCTGCACGTCCAGCAGAATCACCGCGAACTCGCCGGTCAGCAGCTGCCGCAGGGCCTCGCGGCCCGAGGCCACCATCACCACCTCCTGGCCCAGCGGTTCCAGCGCGGCAGCCAGCCCCAGGCGCTTGGCGTCCTGGTCGTCCACAATCAGGATCCGGGCGCGCGGGGTGCCGGCTCCAGCGTCCATCAGCCCACCCGCCGGTAGAGTTTTTCGGCCAGGTTCAGCGGCTCAAAGCGCACCGCCTGCGGGCTGAAGTCCAGGCTTTCGTGGTGCCCCAGGCCCAGCACGCCAAAGGGCATCAGGCTTTCCCACAGCAGGGCCTGCACGTGGTCCTGCAGCGGCCGGGTGAAGTAGATCATCACGTTGCGGCACAGAATCAGGTGGAACTCGTTGAACGATGAATCGGTAGCGAGGTTGTGCTGACCCCAAATGATGGGCTGGCGCAGGAAGGCCTTGACCCGCGCGTGGCCGTACTGCTGGGTGAAGTAGTCCCCGAACTCGGCCTGCCCGCCCGAGAGGTGGTAATTCTCCTCATGGGCCGCCAGTTTCTCCAGCGGGTAAATGCCCTGGCGGGCCTGCTGCAGCGCCGGGGCGTGCATGTCGGTGGCGTACAGGCGGCTGCGCGAGAGCAGCCCCGCCTCGTGCAGCAGAATCGCCAGCGAATACACTTCCTCGCCCGTGGAGCAGCCCGCGTGCCACACCCGCACGAACGGGTGGGTGCGCAGCAGCGGCAGCACCTGTTCGCGCAGGGCCCGGAAGAAGGTGGGGTCGCGGAACATCTCGGTCACGTTGATGGCCAGCGTTTCGCGCAGCCGCTGCATGGCTGCCGGGTCGTGCAGCGCCCGCGCCTGCAGCGCACTGATGGTCTCCAGGCCCTCTTCGGCCACCGCGTGCAGCACCCGGCGGCGGATGGTGGCGGTGGTGTAGGCCCGGAAATCGTGCCCGGTGACGCGGTACACGGCCTCCAGCAGCAGCGACAGCTCGATGTCCTGCAGGGGTTCTCTGGGAAACTCGCCGCTCACTTCGACAGCCACACCCGCAGCAGCGACAGCAGTTGCGCGGTGTTCACCGGCTTGCTGATGTAGTCGCTGGCCCCGGATTCAATGGACTGCTCGCGGTCGCCGGGCATGGCCTTGGCGGTCAGCGAGATGATGGGCAGGCTCGCGTAGGCCGGGTTGCGGCGAATCAGGCGCGTGGTTTCGTAGCCGTCGAGTTCCGGCATCATCACGTCCATCAGCACGAGGTCAATGTCGCCCTCGGCGTCCAGGGCGGCCAGGGCTTCGCGGCCGTTCTCGGCGGTCACAATCTGCATCTGGTGGCGCTCCAGCACCGCCGTCAGCGCAAAGATGTTGCGGATATCGTCGTCCACCAGCAGCACCTTCTTGCCGTGCAGCTCGGGTTCCTGCTGCCGGGCGCCGGCCAGGATCTGGCGTTTGCCTTCGGGCAGCGTGGCCTCCACGCGGTGCAGGAAGAGGGTCACCTCGTCCAGCAGCCGCTCGGGCGAGCGCACGTCTTTCACGATGATGGACTTGGCCGCCTTGCGCAGCTGCGTCTCCTGGGCGCGCGTGAGGTCCTGGGCGGTGTACACGATGATCGGAATGGCCCGGTAGGCGGGCGTCTCATTCAGGGTGGTCATCAGGTCAAAGCCGCTCATGTCGGGCAGGTGCAGGTCCAGCACGATGCAGTCGAAGGGCGCGCCCTGCAGGGCCTCCAGCGCCGCCGCGCCCGTGGTGACCGAAATGGTTTCCACGTCGGTGTCGCCAATCAACTCTTCGAGACTCTGGCGCTGCAGTTCGTCGTCTTCCACGATCAGCACGCGCTTGACCCGGCGGGCCAGGAAGGCTTCGAGGTTGGTGAACACCTCGCTCAGCTGCTGCCGGCTCCCCGCCTTGGTGGTGTGGTCCAGCGCGCCCAGCTTGCGGCTGACGATGCTGGGCTCCTGCCCGGAGATGATGTGCACCGGAATGTGCCGGGTCTGGGGGTCGTGCTTCAGGGCGTCCAGCACGGCCCAGCCGTTGGTGTCGGGCAGCGTGAGGTCCAGGGTGACGGCCGCCGGGCGGTAGGTCTGCGCGAGGTGCAGCGCCTGATCGCCGCGCGCCGCCACCAGCGCCATGAAGCCGCGTTCGTGGGCCAGGTCCAGCAGCACGCCCGCGTAGGCCGGGTCGTCCTCCACGATCAGCAGGATGCGGTCACCGGGTTGCAGCGCGGCGCGGTCATCCTGAATGACCGTGGCCTCGGGGGCCGCCGGCTCGGCGCCGGCCTGCCCACTACCGGCCTGCCCATTGGCGGACTGCCCACTGCCGAATTGCACTGGCGCGCCTTGAAGGCCAGCAGGGGCACCCACCGGCAGCGCGCGGGGCGCGCGCAGTTCCGGCGGCGCCTGGAACCGCAGCGGCAGGTACAGGGTAAAGCGGCTGCCCTGGCCCGGCGTGCTCTCCAGGGTGATCTCGCCGCCCAGAATGCGCGCCAGCTCGCGGCTGATCGCCAGGCCCAGGCCGGTGCCGCCGTACTTGCGGCTGGTGGAGCCGTCGGCCTGCTGGAAGGCCTCGAAAATCAGGCGCTGCTTGTCAGCGGCAATGCCAATGCCGGTGTCGGTGACGCGGAAGGCCACCACGCCGGCCGCACTGTTCAGCGCCGTCTGGTCGGGGCTCCAGCCGCCTTTGACCGGCGTGGCTTCCAGGGTCACGCTGCCCTCGGCGGTGAATTTAAAGGCGTTAGACAGCAGGTTTTTCAGAATCTGCAGCAGGCGGGTGTCGTCGGTGTACAGGCTGGCGGGCAGCTGCGGGCTGAAGTCCAGGCGCAGTTCCACGCCCTTTTCCGCCGCGAGGTGCGCGAAGGTGGTTTCCACCGCCTCACGGATGCGCGCAAAGGTGACCTGCGTGGGGTCGGCGTTCACGGTGCCGGACTCGATCTTCGAGAGGTCCAAGATGTCGTTGATGAGGTTCAGCAGGTCGTTGCCGGCCGCAAAGATGGTCTTGGCGTAGGCCTTCTGCTGGTCCGACAGGTTGCCCTGCGGGTCCTCGCGCAGCTGCCCGGCCAGCAGCAGCAGGCTGTTCAGCGGCGTGCGCAGCTCGTGGCTCATGTTCGCCAGGAACTCGCTCTTGTACTTGCTGGTCAGGGCCAGCTGGGCCGCCTTTTCTTCCAGGGCGTGGCGGGCCGATTCCACCTGCCGGTTCTTGTCTTCCACCTCGCGGTTCTGGTCGGCCAGCAGGCGGGCTTTTTCCTCCAGTTCCTCGTTGGTCTGCCTCAGTTCTTCCTGCTGGCTCTGCAGTTCCTGGGCCATGCTCTGCGACTGACGCAGCAGCGTTTCTGTGCGCATGGTGGCCTGAATGGTGTTCAGCACAATGCCCACCGATTCCGTGAACTGCTCCAGGAAGCTCAGGTGGGTGGCGCTGAACGTTTCAAAGGAGGCCAGCTCAATGACCGCCTTGGTCTGCCCTTCAAACACCACCGGCAGCACCACGATGGTGCGCGGCGCGCCCGCTCCCAGCCCGGAGTTGATCTGCACGTAATCGTCGGGCACATGGGTCAGGACGATCATTTCCTGTTCCAGTGCGGCCTGCCCCACCAGCCCTTCCCCCAGCGCAAAGCGGTTGGCCAGCCCCTTGCGCTCGCGGTAGGCGTAGCTGGCCTGCAGCTGCAGGGTGGTGGTGTCCTCGTCCATGGTGTAAAAGACGCCGTGGCGGGCCTTCACCAGCGGCGCCAGCTCCGACAGAATCAGGCGGCTGACCGTCAGCAGGTCGCGCTGGCCCTGCAGCATCCGGGTAAACTTGGCGAGGTTGGTTTTCAGCCAGTCCTGCTCGGTGTTCTTCTCGGTGGTGTCGCGCAGGTTGACGATCATCTCGTTGATGTTGTCTTTCAGCGCGTCCAGCTCGCCCCGGGCGTCCAAGTTGATGGAGCGGGTCAGGTCACCGGCCGTCACGGCGGTGGCCACGTCGGCAATGGCGCGCACCTGCGTGGTGAGGTTGGCGGCCAGCTGGTTCACGTTATCGGTGAGGTCCTTCCAGGTGCCACTGGCGCCGGGCACACTGGCCTGCCCGCCCAGGCGGCCTTCCACGCCCACCTCGCGCGCCACGCCGGTGACCTGCTGGGCAAAGGTCGCCAGCGTCTCGATCATGGAGTTGATCGTTTCGGCCAGCTCGGCAATCTCGCCCTTGGCTTCCAGGGTCAGCGTCTTTTTCAGGTCGCCGTTCGCCACCGCCGTCACCACGCGGGCAATGCCGCGCACCTGCCCGGTGAGGTTCGACGCCATAGAGTTCACGTTCTCCGTGAGATCCTTCCAGGTGCCGCCCACGCCGGGCACGTTGGCCTGCCCGCCCAGCTTGCCCTCGGTACCCACCTCGCGCGCCACGCGGGTCACCTCGCTGGCAAAGGCGTTCAGCTGGTCCACCATGATGTTCACGGTGTTTTTCAGGTCCAGAATCTCGCCCTTGACGTCCACGGTGATCTTCTTGCTCAGGTCCCCGTTTGCCACCGCCGTGGTCACAAAGGCGATGTTGCGCACCTGATCCGTGAGGTTCGAGGCCATGAAGTTCACGTTGTCGGTGAGGTCTTTCCAGGTGCCCGCGACCCCGCGCACGTCGGCCTGTCCGCCCAGCTTGCCTTCGGTGCCCACCTCGCGCGCCACGCGCGTCACCTCGCTGGCAAAGGCGTTCAGCTGGTCCACCATCGTATTCACAGTGTTTTTCAGGTCCAGAATCTCGCCCTTGACGTCTACGGTGATCTTCTTGCTCAGGTCCCCGTTTGCCACCGCCGTGGTCACAAAGGCGATGTTGCGCACCTGATCCGTGAGGTTCGACGCCATGGAGTTCACGTTTTCCGTGAGGTCCTTCCAGGTGCCGCCCACGCCCACGACCTGCGCCTGGCCGCCCAGCTTGCCTTCGGTGCCCACCTCGCGGGCCACACGGGTGACCTCGCCGGCAAAGGCATTGAGCTGGTCCACCATCGTGTTGATGGTGTTCTTCAGGTCCAGAATCTCGCCCCGCGCGTCCACGGTGATCTTCTTGCTCAGATCGCCGTTCGCCACCGCTGTGGTCACGTCCGCAATGTTGCGCACCTGCCCCGTCAGGTTGGCGGCCATGAAGTTCACGTTGTCGGTCAGGTCCTTCCAGGTGCCGCCCACGCCGCGCACGTCGGCCTGCCCGCCCAGGCGCCCTTCCGTGCCCACCTCACGGGCCACGCGCGTCACTTCGCTGGCAAAGGCGTTGAGCTGATCCACCATCGTGTTGATGGTGTTTTTCAGCTCCAGAATCTCGCCCCGGGCGTCCACGGTGATCTTGCGGCTGAGGTCCCCGTTGGCCACCGCTGTGGTCACGTCGGCAATGTTCCGCACCTGCCCGGTGAGGTTGTTCGCCATGAAGTTCACGTTCTCGGTGAGGTCGCGCCACACGCCGCCCACGCCTTCCACGTTGGCCTGCCCGCCCAGTTTGCCCTCGGTGCCCACCTCGCGCGCCACGCGCGTCACCTCGCCCGCAAAGGCGTTGAGCTGCGCCACCATGGTGTTCAGGGTGGTCACGATCTGCAGGAACTGGCCCTGCATGGGGCGGCCGTTGATTTCCGTGGCCATCGTCTGGGTCAGGTCGCCGTGGGCCACGGCGGTGACCACGCGGGTCATTTCGGTGGTGGGCCAGACCAGGTCATCCACCAGATCGTTCACGTTCTCGATCAGGGCGGCCCAGCTGCCGGTGGTGGTGCCCAGCGGAATGCGCTGTTTGGTGTTGCCTTCCTTGCCCACGGCGGCGCCCACGCGCGCCACGTCCTGGGCAATGCGCGCGCTTTCTTCCACGAGGTCGTTAAAGGTTTCGGCAATGCGGCCCTCAATGCCGTCCCAGGTCAGGGGCAGCCGCACGCCAAAGTCGCCGCGGCGGTAGGCACTCAGGGCCTGCAAGATGGCGGGGGCGTCCAGGCGCTCAGGGGCAGCGGTCACAGGGGCGCCTTGCCGGAAAGAGGGTGGACGGCTACGGAAAAGAGGCGCAACTGGGCCATGTCGGCGTCAGGATAGCGGCCCAGCGCACCCACAACGAAGGCCCACCCACCCTTCATCATGCGTTTATCCGCTGGGGAGACCGGGGAAGATAAAGCGTCCCGCAACCCGTCACAAGGCTTTGGGTTCATTCGGGCTCAACCCGGCTGGAGGGGCCCGCAGAGAAGAACAGGGAAGGTGAGGCGCGAACACACCGAAGCGACGCGCACGGGCTGAGGCGGATGATCTGGAATCGGTATGAGACCGGGCTTGAGGCGTCAGAGGGCCGCCTGTCAACCTCATAGCGGTCACCACATGGTCTGAAGGTGAACCCCTCCGGTCATGTGGTGCGAGCAGACTTGAAAAGCTTCGGAGCAGAGCGAGTGACCGCCGCAAACAGCGGTGGGAGTGGACTTGAGGGGGTGCTCTCCTCCCCTGGGCGGAACGGATGGCCGCTATCAGCCCACAGCCCTGGGCCCGGGGACAGCGCCATTCGCGTCCCCGGGCCCACCTCCGCTCCCGATCTGCTCTGGACGGGCCGCGCTGCAGGCGCTGCAAACCAGCACCCGGGCGGTAGCCGCCCCTTACCTCAGGCCGCTGTCAATCGCTTTGGCCAGCGTGCCCTGGGCGTCGTCGCCGTCCAGCGCCCAGGCCATCGCGCCGCCCAGGCCCTTTTGCTTCACATAGGCCATCTTCGTGGCGATCACTTCGGGGTCGTCGTAGCTCCAGAAGTTCGTGCCGTCGTACTTCCACATCTGCTTGGTGGCAGCGTCGCGGTACACCGTGCCCGGGGCGTTCTTGAGCACCTTGTAGTCCTCGTAGCCGGCTTCGTAGGTGCCGCGCGCCGCGCCGGTCGCGCTCTGGTACAGGCCGTTGTTGGTGCCCGGCACGCCGGTCCAGCCGCGGCCGTAGAACGGAATGCCGATCACCAGCTTGTTCGCAGGCATCCCGGCGTTCAGGAAGGCGTTCACCGCCGTATCTACCGAGTACGACTTCACCACACCCGTGCCCGGATCATTGGGGCTGGGGTACAGGTTGCTGTGGAAGTTGGTGGGCCCGGTGGCGTCCCAGGCGCCGCGGAAGTCGTAGGTCATGATGTTCACCCAGTCCACGGCGTTCTTGTAGGCGGCCGGGTCCTGGTTGGCAATCTTGTCCGGGCCGCCGGGCGCGGCGATGGTCAGCAGCAGGCCCGGCTTGTAGGCGTCCAGCTGGCGGCGGAATTCCTGCAGCAGCAGCGTGAAGTTCTGCTTGTCCTGCGGGCTGACCGTGTTGGTGGGCAGCCCGCCGCCACCGGGGTATTCCCAGTCAATATCAATGCCGTCAAACACCCCGGCGGCGGCGCCTGGACCGCCCGCGCCGTCGGCCACGGGGAGGTTGCCCTTGATGTACACGTCAATGCACGAACTCACCAGGGCCCTGCGCGAAGCGTCGGTCATGGCCGCCGCGCTGAACTGCTTGCTCCAGGTCCAGCCGCCCAGCGAGATCAGGGCCTTCAGGCCGGGGTACTTGGCCTTGAGCTTCTTGAGCTGGTTGAAGTTGCCCTTCAGCGGCTGGTCCCACTTGTCGGCCACGCCGTCCACGCTGGTGGCGGCGTCAAAGGACTTGCCGTAGTCTGCGAAGCCGTCGCCGCCATCGCCATTGCCGCTCTCGGCGCGGGTGACGATGTTGCAGCGGTAGGTGCCGTTCTCGTTGTAGATGTTGCCGAAGGCGTAGTTGATGTGCGTCAGCGTGGCGGCGGTGCCGCTGGTGTCAATGTTCTTGACCTGATAGTTGCGCCCGTAAATGCCCCACTGGGTGAAGTAGGCGACCTTCTTGAAGCCAGAGGTGGGCGGAGGAGGCGGGGGCGGGGTGGTACCGGCGATGTTGACCGTGACCGAGGCCGAAGCCGACTTGGTGTTCCCCGCTGCATCAAACGCTTTGGCCGTGTACGTCCGCGTGCCATTGTTCGCACTGCTGACACTCTCACTCGCCGTATACGGCGCGCTCGTATCGGTACTCAGCAAGGTCGAGCCCTGATAGAACTCCACCTTCGTCACCCCCACGTTATCCGTGGCACTTGCACTCAGATTCACGGCACCGGCACTGGTCACCGTACTCGGGCTCGCGGTCAGACTGACCGTCGGGGCGGTGGTGTCGCCTGTTGGTGGAGGCGTGGTCGTCCCACTGCAACCCGCACCGTTCAAGGTGCAGGTGTTGACGCCGGTGAGTTGCCCGGTGCCGTCGTAGTTGATGACCACGCTGCCGCCGGCGGGGATGGTGGCGCCGCCCCAGGTGTTGGGGGTGATGGTGTACAGCCCACTGCTGTCCTTAGAAATGCTGCCCCCGGCGCCCCAGACGGACGCACCGGCCGCGGCGTTGCCATTGAACTTGAACTTGAGGGTCCAGCCCTGAATCGCGGTCGGGCCAGGGTTGCTCAGGGTGATGCGGCCGGAAAAGCCGCTGTCCCACGCCCCCGTGCTGTCAAACGTCGCGCTCGGCCCTGTCGCCTGCGCCTGCAACCTCGGCCCGCTCTGCGCGGCAGGGCCCTCGCGCCCGCAGGCCCCCAGGGCCAGTGTCAGGGCAAGCAGGGCAGTGATACGAACGGCAGTCTTGTGCATACCTCACCTCATGGGTCAAGCAGGAATGGCGGCGCGAAGGCTTCGGTTGTGTGGACAGATGCATCATGCAAATCTTTTTTCAAACTGTCAAGCCCTGGGAAGAATTTTTTTCAAATTGATGAAAAGGCCGGTCCAGGTGGTGGCCCTTAACAACCACAAAGGAGGCCACTGCTCTCATGCAACGCCCCCCCTCTTCCTGTGCCACACAGCGGCAGACAGCCCATTCCGGCGAGCCTGAAAATCTACACCCCCATTTTCGGCATCTTGACAAAAATAATTTTCAGACCCAAGATACCTTCATCAACCGCACCGCCGACCCAGGCCAAGGAGGCCCATGAGTCAGACGCTTTCACGCCCAGCCCACACCCAGGGGGCGATCAGCCGCATTCGGCTGCATGCCCACAGCCTGTCTCCCTCGCTCAAACAGGTCGCCGACCACGTGCTGCGCGACGCCGAAACCGTCATCCACCAGACCATCACCGAACTGGCCGCCTCGGCGGGCGTGGGTGAAGCCACCATCACCCGCCTGTGCCGCAAGCTGGACTTTGCGGGCTTTCACGCCTTCAAGATTGCCCTGGCCGCCGATGTGGCGGGCCGCGACAGCAGCGCCCAGGCCACCGACACCGACCTGACCGGCCACACCGCGCGCCTGGTCAAGCAGAGCACCCTAACCCTGGAAGACACCGGCCGCCTGCTGGACCCCGATGTGATTGAAGCGGTGGCCGACCAACTGGCCCGCGCGCCCCGGGTGGACATCACCGGGCAGGGCAACTCCGGACTGGTGGCGCAACTGTTCGCGCACCGCCTGCTGCGCCTGGGCATCACGGGCGTGGCCTACACCGACCCCCACGTGGCGGCGGTCAGTATTTCCACCCTGCCCCGGGGCGGCGTGGTCATCGGCCTGACCAGCTCGGGCAGCACCATTGACACGGTGCAGCACCTGCGCCTGGCGCAGAGCCACGGCCACTACACCGTGGCGATTACCCACCGGGCCAGTTCGCCCGTAACCCGCTACGCCAGCAAGGTGCTGTTTACCTCACGCCAGGAAGAACCGCTGACCGACGCCGTGCTGGACACCCTGATCTCGCAGACGCTGGTGCTGGAAGTGCTGTACGCCGCGCTGCTGGCCCGGCGCCCCGAAGCCGCCGCCGTGCTGCGGGTGACAGCCGAAAGCGTCGTCGAGAAAAAGTACTAGAGCCCCCCACGTCCCCACAAGGAGAGACGCCATGAAACGAGCCCTGAGCATTCTGACCCTGAGCCTTGGCATGACCGCCCTGTCGAGCGCGAGCGCCCAGACCACCGTGACCTTCTGGACGTGGTACCTGAGCCCCAAGTTCGACAACTACATCAAGACCACCATCGCCGCTTTTGAAAAGGCCAACCCCGGCATCAAGGTGCAGTGGTTCGACAAGCAGGACTCCATGGTGCAGGACTTTATTGCCAGCGTGAACCTGGGCAACGCCCCAGACGTGGTGAACCTGAACATTGACGAAACCCAGAAAGCCGCCCAGAACGGCTTCCTGCTGGCGGCCAGCGACCTGACGCCCCCCGCCACCCTGCAGCGCACCTTCTACGGCCAGAGCCTGAAGAACTTCACCTCCGGCGGCAAGGTCTTTGCCTACCCCTGGTACGGCTGGCTGAACGAGGGCGTGCTGCTGTACAACCCGGACCTGCTGAAAAAGGCCGGCCTGACCCGCGCGCCGCGCTCCACCAGCGAGATGCTGAATTACGCCAAGACCATCAAGGACAAGACCGGCGCCTACGGCTGGGTGCCCGCCCTGAAGGACCCCAACACCGCGTCCTTCCTGGGGTACTTCTACGCCGAGGGCCTGCCCATCTACGCGGCCGACGGCAAGGCGGCCTTTAACACCGCCCAGCACGCCGCGCTGCTCAACCAATTTGTGACGCTGTACCGCGGCGGCTACATCCCCGAAGACGCCGTGCGCCGCGAGGCTTTCCAGCTGGCCACCGAGCTGTACGCGCAAAACCGCGTGGCCATGATTGTGGGCGGCCCCCAGGCCCTCACCCGCATCAAGGACACCAACCCGGGCCTGTACGCCAAGACGGTGGTCACCGAAGCCCCGGTGGGCCGCGCCAACGTGCAAACCGGCGGCAGCATGGGCCTGGTGATTCCCAAGGCCAGCAAGAACCCCGAAGCCGCCGCCAAACTGGCCGCGTTCTTCACGAACAACGCCAACCAGCTGGCCTTTGCCAAGGTGGTGCCCATCGTGCCCACCACCCTGGGCGCGCAGACCAGCGTGCAGTTCAAGGTCACCAGCCAGGACCCCGTGGCCAAGGCCACCGGTCTGGTGGGCGCCTCGGGCCGCTTTATCAACCCCGGCTACCGCGCCCCCGGCAACAGCGACGACCTGTACAAGAACTTCAACGACAACATTGAAGCCGCGCTGCTGGGCAAAAAGACCGCGCAGCAGGCCCTGAACGATTCGGTGACCTACTGGAACGCCAACATGAAGAAGTGAGGTGAGGGGCGCGCCGGCCTGAGCACCGGGCCCCGGCGCCCCACACCCCACCGTGCCGGGGGCCTGCTCGAACTTCCGGGCGGGCCCCCGGCTGCTTCCCCCGCCCGCCGCCCCGTTCAGCCCTCTTTTCCCCGAAAGGACACCGCATGCGAGTTCCCTGGCGCACGACGCTGCTGTCGTATACCTTCCTGGCCCCGGCCCTGATCCTGCTGGCCGTGTTCACCTTCTATCCGCTGCTGTACGGCTCGTATCTGGGCTTTACGGAGTACAACGGCGCCCGGTTCGCGCAGGGGCTGGACCCCAGGTGGGTGGGCACCGCCAACTTCGAGAAGCTGCTGGCCGATCCCCTGTTTCTCACCGCCCTGAAAAACAGCGTGAAGTACCTGCTGGTGGTGCCCGCCCTGCAACTGGCGGCGCTGGCGGTGGCGGTGCTGGTGAACAAGCAGCTGCCCGGCATGGCCATTTTCCGCGCCGGGTATTACGTGCCGGTGGTGACCTCGGTCTCGCTGGCCGCCGTGATGTGGGAATGGGTGTTTAACCGCGAGGGCACCCTGAACTGGCTGCTGCGGTCGCTGGGGCTGACCTCGCCCGAAGCCCAGTTCGGCTGGCTGAACTCGGAGGCCTGGGCGTTCTGGGCGGTCATGCTGGTCACCTTCTGGCGGGGGTTCGGCTACTACATGGTGCTGTACCTGGCGGGCCTGCAGACCATTCCCGAAGAACTGGAGGAGGCAGCGGTGCTGGACGGCGCCAGCGCGTGGCAGCGCTTCTGGAAGATCACGGTGCCCCTGATGCGCCCCACCATTTTGCTGTGCACGCTGCTGTCCACCATTGCCGCGCTGCGCGTGCTGGAAGAGGTGCTGGTGCTCACCAACGGCGGGCCCCTGAACTCCACCTACACCGCCCTGATGTACGTGTATGCCAAGGCCTTCCAGGGCTTCGACTTTGATTACGGGCTGGCCAGCGCGGCCGGTCTGGTGGTGGCGGCCGTGGCCCTCATCCTGTCTTTCGTCAATTTCAAGCTCTTTAACCGCCCCGAGGAGGACCAGGCATGAGTCTGACCGCCGCTACTCCGGCGCGAGCGGCCGGGCGGACCCTGGCGTGGCGCAAACCCGCAGCCGTGGTGCTGCGCTACGCCCTGCTGATCCTGATTCTGGTGTTCGCGCTGTTTCCCTTTGTCTGGACCCTGGCGATTGCCCTGACCGACAAGACGGCCGGCACGTCCATCTACGCCTTTCCGCAGAGCCTGTTTCCGGCGCGCGTGACCATCCACAACTTCGTGGATGTCTTCCGCTCCTTTGCGCTGGGCAAGGCGCTGTGGAACTCGGTGGTGATCACGGGCCTCACCGTGGCCGGCACCCTGCTCATCTCGGCGCTGGCCGCCTACCCGCTGGCGCGCTTCCGCTTTCCGGGGCGCGGCCTGATCTTCGGGGCGATTCTGGCCACGCTGGTGCTGCCCTCGGAAACCACCTTTATCGTGAACACGCTGACCCTTAAGAAGCTGGGGCTGCTGGGCACCCACTGGGGCGTGGTGATTCCCACCATCGCCGGGGCCTTTGGCATCTTTCTGATGCGGCAGGCGTTCGTGTCGGTGCCGGTGGCGCTGCTCGAAGCCGCGCGGCTGGACGGTGCCAGCGAACTGACCATCCTGACCCGGATCATGCTGCCACTCACCAAGCCCTCGCTGGCGGCGCTGGGCATCTTTACCACGGTAACCACCTGGAACGCCTACTTCTGGCCCATGCTGGTGCTGTCCGGCGCGCCCGACAAGGCCCCGCTGGCGGTGGCCGTGCTGAAACTCAAGGGGCAATTCAACTATGACCCGTTCAATATTGCGGCCGGGGCGATCATCATGATGCTGCCTGTTCTCATTGTGTTCCTGGCGGCCCAGCGGCTGTTCCTGCGCGGCATGGAAGGAGCGGTGAAATGACGCGCCCAGAAGCGGCGGGCGAGCCCCTGATGCTGCGCGAGGCCCGCGAGGCCCCGCAGGTGGTGGCCCGGCAGGCCCAAGACCGTGACGTCACGCGCGCCGCGCAGACCATCGCCGCCTTTGCGCCCGCGTTCGTGGTCACGCTGGCCCGGGGGTCTTCGGATCACGCCGCCACCACCCTGCGCTACGGCATCGAAACGCACCTGCGCCTGCCGGTGGTGAGCGCCGCGCCCAGCGTGGCCGGCGTGTACCACGCGGACGTGAGCTACCAGGGCGCGCTGGTGCTGGCCATCAGCCAGTCGGGGGGCAGCCCCGATCTGGTCGAGACGCTGGCCCAGGCGCGCCGGGGCGGGGCCCTGACCTGTGCGCTGGTGAACACACCCGGCAGTCCGCTGGCCCACGCGGCCGACCTCGTGCTGCCGCTGCACGCCGGCGAGGAACGCGCGGTGGCCGCCACCAAAAGCTACCTGGCGGCCCTGACGCTGGGCGCCCAGCTGCTGTGCGCGTGGCGCCCGGATGAGGGCCTGAGCGCCGCCCTGAACCGCCTGCCCGAGGCCCTGGCCCTGGTGCTCGAAGGCGAGGAGCGCGCCGCGCAGGCCGCCGGGCGCCTGACCGGCGACCAGACCACGCTGGTGCTGGGGCGCGGCCTGCACGCCGGGGTCGCCGCCGAAGCCGCCCTGAAACTGCAGGAAACTGCCGGTGTGGGCGCCCTGGCCTTTTCCACCGCCGAATTTGCCCACGGCCCCGCGCGGCTGGCCGAGCCCGGCACCCCGGCGCTGTTCTTTCAGGGGCGCGACGCCACCGCGCCCTTCACCGCCGACAGCCTGGAAACCCTGCGCGGCTACGGCGCCCAGGTCACCCTGATTGGCGACGATGTGGCGGCGCAGCGGGCGGACCTGCCCACGCCCCCCACCGGGCACGCCCTGACCGACCCGGCTGTTTCCGCGCTGGCCGCGCAACTGCTGATTGCCCACGCGGCCCTGCGCCGGGGCGAGAATCCGGACGCGCCGCCCCGCCTCGCCAAAGTCACCCGGACGAGGTGAGGGCCGTGATCTCCCCTGCCCGCACCCTGATCGTGGACCTGCCCGGCGCCGCCTTGACCGCCGCCCAGGCCCACTGGCTGCGCGCCCTGAACCCGGGCGGCGTGTGCCTGTTTGCCAGGAATATCACCACGCCCGAAGCCACCGCCCGGCTGGTGGCCGACATCCGCAGCGCGCTGGAACGCGACGTGCTGATTGCCACCGACCAGGAAGGCGGGGCGGTGCTGCGCCGCCTGGACGGCCCGCAGCCCCCCACCCCCCAGGGCCTGGGCGTGCTGGGCGATGAACAGGCCGCCTTTGAAGCTGGCGCGCTGGCGGCGCGGGGCCTGCTGGAACTGGGCATCAACTGGAACTATGCCCCCAGCCTGGACGTGAATGTGGACCCGCTGAACCCGGTGATCGGTGAGCGCTCCTTTGGCGCGGACCCGGCGCTGGTGGCGCGGCTCGGCGTGGCCTGGGCCCGGGGCAGCGAGTCGGCGGGGGTGCTGAGCGCCGTGAAACATTACCCCGGCCACGGCGACACCCGTGTGGACAGCCACCTGGCCCTGCCCGTGGTGAACAAGACCCGCGCCGCACTTGAAGCCTGCGAGTGGGTGCCGTTCCGGGCCGCCGCGCAGGCGGGCGTGGGCAGTGTGATGACCGCCCACATCCTCTACCCTGCGCTGGACCCCGAGCGCCCCGCCACCCTCTCCCCCGCCCTGCTGGCCGGGGTGCTGCGCCAGGCCTGGGGCTACGACGGCGTGATCGTGACCGACGCGATGGACATGAAAGCCGTGGCCGACCGTTACCCGCACGGGCAGGGCGCGCCGCTGGCCCTGGCGGCCGGGGCCGACGCCGTGCTCGTGTGCGGCCATGGCGACCAGCGCCTGCACGACGTGCACGCGGCGGCGCTGGACGCGGCGCTGCTGAGCGGCACCCTGGACCCGGCGCGCCTGGATGAAGCCGTGGCCCGCCTGGACCGGGCGGCGGCGCGCTTTCCCGGCACCCCCCAGCCCTACAGCCCCGCCCAGCGCGGCCAGGACGAGGCCGCCACCGCCCGTTGGGCCCTGGGCGCGCTGGAACGCCGGGGCGAGGTGCCCGCGCTGGACCCGGCCGCGCCCGCGCTGCTGTTTGCGCCCGAC
This sequence comes from Deinococcus multiflagellatus, assembly GCF_020166415.1. NCBI lineage: Bacteria > Thermotogati > Deinococcota > Deinococci > Deinococcales > Deinococcaceae > Deinococcus > Deinococcus multiflagellatus. Next base: position 91,962 of record NZ_JAIQXV010000006.1, on the reverse strand, counting down.
ACGGGGGAGCTGGGGGGCCCCTACGGCGACCACCTGGGCCTGGGCGCCCTGGCCGAGGCCCTGCGCCCGGCCCTGCCCGGCCTGCACGCCGCCCCGGTTGAGGACCGCGCGGCCGTGGAGAATCTGCTGTCGCGGTTTCCCGGCGCCCCCGTGCTGCTGGCCACCACGGGCCGCTGGGGGGTGCCGGAAGCCACGCGGGCCCTGGCCACCCGGCTGGCGGGCCGCCCGGCTGTTCACCTCGCGCTATGGTCCCCGGACGCCGCGGCCGAACTGCCGCTGCCCGCCCTGATCACCCACGGATTTCGCCGCGCCCAGTTGCAGGCCGCCGCCCAGGCCCTGACCGGCCGCCAGCCCGCCCCGGCCTGAAGCGCCTGTCGGCGGCCGGGGCCAGCCGGGTGGCCCTTACGCGAGGTTCAGCAGTTCAGCGTAGGGGCCAGGGCAGCGGCCATCGCTGGTCAGCGGGCAGCTGCGCAGCAGGGGCGCGGCGGCCTTCTGGCCGTGCTCGCACAGGCGCTCGCCGCGCTTGATGCGCTCGGCGAGCACCACCGTTTCGGGCATGGGCGCGTCTTTGAGGTCGTCGCGCAGAAAGCGCACGAAGCGGCGGTAGTGCTCGGTGGCCGCGTATTTGTCTTCGACCACCGACAGGCAGGTCATCAGCTTCTGGTGGTGGTTTTCCCCCAGAAAGGGGTCGCGGCGCAGGGCCGCCACGAGGTCCTGCACCGCCAGTTCGCAGTGCAGATGCTCGCAGTGCAGCACCGAGCGCTCCAGGCAGGCCCGGGTGTAGGCGGCTTGGTGCTCCTCGCGCGCGGGCAGCACCCACTCGGCCTGAAGGTGCGGCAAAAAGTCGCCGCCATATTCCGCAATGGCCCGCCCCAGCGCCAGAAACCGGGCTTCGCCCTCGCTGTGTTCGGCCTCGGCCAGCGCGGCATACAGCCGGAAGACATCGCTGGCGCGCAGCACCTCGTCCGACAGGCGGTAGGCGCCGTACGCCTCGGTGATGCAGCCCGGCGCCCCCAGGCCAGCGCGGGCCCGGTGCAGGGTCACGCGGAAACGGTTGCCGCTGCGCGCCGTCTGGTCCTCGCGCCACAGCGCACTGATGATGTCCTCGCGGGTGCGCCCCTCGGGGTGGGCCATCAGGTAGAACACGAGGTCGCGCGCGCTTTCGGCTTCCCATTTCACAGGCTGGCCGCCGCGCAGCACCTCGGCGCGGCCCAGCGAACGCAGAATCAGTTGGGTCATGGACCACCTCGGCAGGGGGCGAACAGGCGGGAGCTGCGCAGCACCGGGGGTACCCTAACGGCCTTCATGGGCCCTTAATGTCACCCAGGCCAGCATCCATCGGCGGCGGCCTGCAGGGCCAGGCGCCCGCCTTCCCGAGTCTAGATTCTGTTAAATTGGATATCAAGCTCCGGATTCCGCCGCAGCGCGAGGTGTGCCTATGTTCTCCCAGACTGCTGAATACGCGCTGCGCGCCGCCGTGACCCTGGCGCGCCAGCCCGACACGGCGCTGAACGCCGCCGAACTCGCGCGCCAGACCGAGGTGCCGGGCACCTACCTGTTCAAGGTGATGGCGCAGCTGGCCCGGGCCGGATTGGTGAGCGCGCTGCGCGGCAAGCGCGGCGGGTACCGCCTGGGGCGCCCGCCCGCGCAGATTTCCATTCTGGACGTCATCAATGCCGTTGACCCCCTGCCGCGCCTGCGCGCCTGCCCGCTGGGGCGTCCGGAACATCTGCACCGCCTGTGCCCCCTGCACCAGCAGCTGGACGACACCTATGCCCAGATTGAAGCCACCCTGCGCGCCCGGCCCCTGGCCGATCTGGTGGAAAACCCCCTGACCACGCCTGTGCCCGTTTCCCTGTGTGCGCCGCTGGCCAGCCCCAGCTGAGCCAATCCAGGGAAGCGCCGTTCAGGACACGCGGGGCCCAGCCGTGTGGGGATCAGGACGGCTTGGGTCGCCCCGGTGCTCCCGCTGCCCGGGGAACGCGGCGGGCGTCTTCAACCACGCGCTGCCAGGGGCGGCCACCCGCCGCCTGCGTGGGCGCCGGAGCGCAGGCCAGCTGCACCGGCAGGCCGCTGTTCGCCGCCAGGGCCAGGGCCAACGTGCCCTGCGCGTCGTCGGCGGCGCTGCCGTCACCGCCCACCCCCAGCACAATCAGATCGGCGCCGCTGCGCGCGGCAAACGCGGCAATGGCCGGCGCGGCCTCCTGGCTGCCGGGGGACAGCAGGGCGGTGGCCGGGGGACGGCGGGCCCCCGCTGCCAGGGCCTGCAGCTGCGCCTGGGCCTCTTCCCGGCTGGCCGCTCGGTCGCTGCTGAGCACCCACAGCAGGGTCACGCGCCCGCCCAGCGCCCGGGTCAGCCGGTAGGCCTGCTGCGCCGCGTGGGCGCTGGCCGGATGGTTGGTGGCGGGCACCAGGATGTGCCGGAACATAGGGCTCCTTTGGCAAGAAGGTGAGGCAACAGGGGACGGCGGAACGGGCGATTCGGGTCAGGGGCAGGTAGGCGCCGGACCTCCCGGTGGGCCTGCACGCGGCGGCAAGGGCATCCGGTCTCTTGCAGAGAAACGGACGTGGGCTTCAGCACCGTGCCTTCTGGCCCAGCGCCTGAAGCGCGCTGGCGCCGGGGCGGTGCGCCCGCGCGGCAGGGCGCCCATAAACGCAACTTGCTGCATGAGTCCTCCTCGGGGGGCGCGGGGCCGCATCCCCGCACCATTCGGAGGCCAGGATGCGCGCAGGGCAGTTACGGGGCCGTTACGGAGCGGCCAGGGATAAATGGCCCTGACCGGCCCGGGGGGTGCGGGCCTAAGCTGAATCCGGATAGGTTTGTCCACTTTTGGTATGCCGCTCCCCTGGAGGACCACCGATGATGACGCTCTACGACCGCGTGGGCGGCGAGGCCGCCGCGCAGCGCCTGGTGCACGGCTTTTATGCCCGCGCCCGCCTTGACCCCCAGCTCAGCCCAGTCTTTGCGCAGGCGGCCGGGGGCGACCCGGGCCGCTGGTGGGCGCAGCACCTGCCCAAGATGGTGCGGTTCTGGATCACGGTGGCCGGCGGCCCCGCCAGCTATCACGGCGCGCCGGTGGCTGCCCACGACGGATTGGGGCTGGTGGCCGCGCACTTTGACGCGTGGCTGGCGCTGTGGGCGCAGGTTCTGCAAAAGCAGCTGCCGCCCGACTGCGCCGCCGAACTGTACGGCCGCGCCGCGCGCATGCGCACCGTGATTGAGCGGCACGTGGCGGGCCAGCCTCTGCCCACGCCAGAGGCCTACCGCCGGGCAGAGGCGGGCCATGCTTGAGCAACTGAGCACCCCCGGCCCACTGCTGCGCACCCCGGGCGTGCGCGTGCTGCTCCGGGCCCTGCCACCGGGCGGCGAGATCCCGGCCCACGCCCACCCCGGCCACGAGGTGCTGGTCACGGCCTTGTCAGGTGAATTGACCCTGTGCACCCCCGGCACCACCCTGACCCTGAACCCCGGCGAACTGGCCCGGCTGGACGACACCACCCCGCTGGCCCTGCGCGCGGGCCCGGCAGGCGCCACCTTCAGCGTGACCCTGACCCGCCGGGACGCACCCCCCACCCCCTGAGCCCCGCCCCAAGGAGCCCCCAAAGTGACTGCTGCCCCCCTTGCCCCGACCCCCCAGCCCCGCCGGTTACCCCTGCGGCCCATTGCCCTGCCCGCCGAGCATGGCGGCTGGAGTCTGCTGCTTGAACCCCTGGTGCTGGCGCTGCTGCTCGTTCCCTCTGCGGGCGGCGCGCTGCTGGCGGGCGCCGCAGCCAGCCTGTTTCTGACCCGTCACCCGCTCAAACTGGCGCTGAATGACCGCCGCCGGGGCAAGCGGTATCCGCGCACCGCGTGGGCCGAGCGCTTTGCGGCGCTGTACGCCGCCCTGGCCCTGGGGTGCGGGCTGGCGGCGCTGGCGCTGGCCGGGGGCTCCTGGGGCTGGCCGCTGCTGCTGGCCGCGCCCCTGGCCCTGCTGCAACTGCGCTTTGACGCCCACAACCGTGGCCGCGACCTGCTGCCCGAGATCGCCGGGGCCGCCGCCCTGGCCGCCGCCGCCCCCGCACTGGTGCTGGCCGGGGGCGGCGACGCCCGCGTGGCCTGGGCGCTGTGGGCAGTGGCCGGCACGCGGGCAGCGGTCAGCATTCTGTACGTGCGAGCGCGGCTGCGGCTGGAACGCGGCGCGCCCGCCCCCGGACGTGGTCCGGTGCTGGCGCACGTCCTGGCGCTGGGCGGAATGCTGGCGCTGGCTGCCCTGGACCTGGTGCCCACGCTGAGCGTGCTGGCCTTTGGGGCGCTGCTGGCCCGCGCCGCCCACGGCCTGTCCAGCCAGCGCCGCCCGGCGCGCGCCACGGTGATCGGCCTGCGCGAACTGCTGTTCGGCCTGCTCACGGTGGGCAGCACCGCGCTGGGTTTTGCGCTGGGCCGCTAGGGCCGCCTTCCCCCACCCCGCTGTGTGAGCCGCCTCTCCGTGAGGGGCTGATCACGGCGGCCAGGGGACCTGCACCTTTGCCGCTGCCCGCGCCCTGGCCGCCCGAACTCGGGGTGTTGAGCTGGCGTACGGCGACCGGAGCAGCGCCCGCATAACCCGGGGCCGCTGTTCAGGAGGGGGGCGGCAGCAGTCATGCGTGGCGTCCAGGGGAGGAGAGCACCCCCTGGGCGCCACGCCACCCGCCCTCTAAGATGAACCCTTCAGCCGCGCTTCCGTCCACTTCCGGACCATCCAGCTCTTTTCTGGATGTTTCCCGCCTTCGGCGCTGTGCCAGCCCAATACCTGGACCTCTGTACCCTTTCCCTCTGCTGCGTAGCCCGGTCAGTCTGGTCGAAACAATTCCGTCACGCCTGATGGCCTGTTTCGGAAACCGTATCAGGATATGGGGTGACCGCTCTGGGAGGGGCTGGGCGAGCCGTGCTTTCCCCGCACGCGGTCACGTGACCACTGGCTGGCCCAGCCGCTGATCTTCCAGGGTAGCCTGATTGTCAGGGCCAGCACTTTTTCGCTCCCTTTGGCTGGTTCAATGGTGCGAACAGTATTCAAGCGTGGCGGGTGGCCCATGGCAGAAAGGTCGTCTGGCACGCCCCACTCGCCGCCCCCCTCCCGGCCTCCCCCACGAGGGGGGAGGGGAAAAACAGCGTGTTTGTCAAGCTGTCCTCTATGGCATGCTGAAACTGTCTGCACCATTGCTGGTCGCGCTTCGAGAGTGGCGTTACCCAGTCCAGCGACCCTGTTCGTGTGGAACGCGGTGTGGCCTGGGAACACGTTCTCTTTGTCGCCACAGGGCCCGCAGGCGGCTCTGGGGCGCGCCTAGGCGGGGGCTTCACTGCTGCTCGTCTGCGGCGCCGGGTCGCCCGCGCGCACCAGCAGCACCGGCACGGCCGCGTGGCGGGTTACTTCTTCGGCCACGCTGCCCAGCAGTAGACGGCCCAGACCGCTGCGGCCGTGGGTGCTCATCACAATCAGGTCGGCGCCCTGGGTCTGGGCACCGCGCAGCAGACTGCGGGCCACCGTGCTGGCGCGGCTGTCGAGCAGCACCGTCTGGGTGCCGGGGCGCGCCGTGGCCGCCCGGCGCAGCACACTGCGGCCCTGTTCCTGGGCCTCAGCCAGCTCCTGCACGTAGTCGCGCACGTAAGGGCCTTCGTGGCCCGCCAGCAGATCGGGCACCACGTAGGCGACCGTCAGGGCCGCGCCGCAGGTGTCGGCCAGCCCGGCCGCCAGGGGCAGCGCCGCGTCGCCGCAGGGGCTGCCGTCAGTGGTGACAAAGATGTGTTTGAACATGGGGTCCTCCGGCCGGCCACGGCGGTAGCCAGGGGCAGCGTGCGCCCGCCCTGTTACGGGGCCGTTACCGGGGCCCGGCCGGGGGGCGGCGCCCAGCTGAGGTAAGGTAAAGCCCTCAGCGCTTCTGTCCGCCCCGGAGACCGCCCTGCTGGCCCCCACCGCCGCCCTGGTGCCCGAGGTCGCCCCATGTCGTCTTCCCCACCATCTTCGCCCAGCCGCCTTCTGCCCCCGGCCCCGGGGCGCGTGACCTTTGCCCTGTGCGCGCTGCTGCTGGGGCTGCATGCCCTGTGGGTGGCCTTTCCCCAGGGCGACCCTGTGACCCGGCTGTGGATCAGCAGCCTGATCTACATTCCCACCTTCATCTTTGCGGGCCTCACCTGCCTGTGGAACGCCCGGCGCCACGGGGACGAGCGGGCGGCGTGGCGCATCCTGGGCGCGGGGCTGATCTCGTTCGGCGTGGGGCAGGCGCTGTACGCCTACCTGCTGCTGGTGCGCCAGGACCCTCCGTTTCCCTCGGTGGCGGACATCGGGTTTCTGCTGGCCCTGGCGCTGTATGCCTGGGGCTTTCTGCGCTTCCGGCACCCGCCGCTGACCCGCTGGGACACCCTGCGCCTGGGCGTGGACGTGGCGATCATCATGGCCGCCGTGGGGGTGTACGCGTGGCAGTACGTGCTGTGGGGCGTGTTGAAGGCGTATGCCGGGCAACCCGTGGCCGCCATGATCGGGCTGACCTACCCCGTGGGCGACCTGCTGCTGCTGAGCATCCTGCTGCTGATCTCGCTGCGCGGCGGCGCCCGCCCGGGGCCCCGGGAAACGCTGCTGGCGGCTGGCCTGCTGGCCCTGATCGTGGCGGATCAGGCGTTTATCGTGCTGGGCGCGGCGGGCACCTACCAGGAAGGCTCGTGGCCGGACGTGTTCTGGGCGCTGGGGGCCACCCTGTTTGCCGCCGCCTCGTTCCGGCCGCCGCAGGAGCACGCGCTGTTTGCGCCGCTGGCGGCCCTGCACCGCGCCGCGCTGTTTCTGCCCTACGTGGCGCTGGCAGCGGCCTTTGCGCTGCTGATTGCCACGCACGGGGCGCCGGGCCCAGCGGCGCGGGGGGTGCTGTGGGGCACGCTGCTGGTCACGGCGCTGGTGGTGGTGCGGCAGGTGCTGGCCTTTGTGGACAACGCCCGCCTGACCGCCCAGCTGCGCCAGCTGTCCGGCGAACTGGAAGGGCGGGTGCAGCGCCGCACCGCTGAACTGAACCGCGCCAACGCCGCCCTGCGCGAGCTGACCGACGACCTGGAGCGCAAGGTGCGCGAACGCACCGCCGAACTGGAAGCCAGTCAGGCCCGGCTGGCCCACCAGGCGCAGCACGACGTGCTGACCGGCCTGCCCAACCGCGCGCTGTTTCAGGACCGCCTGGAGCGCGGCATTGCCACCGCCGTGCGCGAGCGGCGCAAGGTGGCTGTCCTGTTTATTGACCTGGACGGCTTCAAGGCGGTGAACGACACCCTGGGCCACGCGGCGGGCGACGAACTGCTGCGCGAGGTGGCCGCGCGGCTGCAGGACAGCGTGCGCCGCAACGACACGGTGGCCCGGCTGGGCGGCGACGAATTCACGGTGATGCTGCTGGGCATTCACAGTGCCCAGGACGCCGCGCTGGTGGCCGCCAAGATTCTGGACCGGCTGCGCCAGCCTATCCCCCTGGACGGCGCCCAGGCCCATGTGACGGGCTCTATTGGCGTCAGCCTGTACCCCGACGACGGCGCCGACGCGCTGGACCTGCAGCGCTTTGCCGACCTCGCCATGTACCGCGCCAAGCAGGGCGGCAAGAACAACGTGACCTTCTACGCCCCGGAAATGAACGCGGCGGGCACGGCCCGCTCCAGCATGGAGGTGGGGCTGCGCGGCGCCCTGGAACGCGGCGAGTTGCAGGTGGTGTACCAGCCGCTGCACGACCTGTCCGGGCAGGTGCGCGGCGCCGAGGCCCTGCTGCGCTGGCACAGCGCCGCGCTGGGTCATGTCTCGCCCGCCACCTTCATTCCGGTGGCCGAGGACACGGGCCTGATCATTCCCATCGGCACCTACGTGCTGAACGAGGCCTGCCGCCAGCTGGCCGCGTGGCGCGAGGCCGGGCGGCCCATAGAGCGCATGAGCGTGAATGTCTCGCCCGCGCAGTTTGTCCGGGACGACTTTGTGGACGTGGTGCGCCGGGCGCTGCAGAGCTGGCGCCTGCAGGGCCGCGATCTGGAACTGGAACTCACCGAACGCATGATCATCCGCGATGTCGAAGGCGTGTCGCGCCGCATGGCCGAACTGCGCGCCATGGGCGTGCGCCTGAGCATTGACGATTTCGGCACTGGCAACTCGGCCCTGAATTACCTGATGACCCTGCCGGTGACCACCCTGAAGGTGGACCGCACCTTCGTGCAGGCCCTGGAGGACTCGCCGGGGGCCTACCGGATCGTGCAGGCCATCGTGGCGCTGGGGCACGCCCTGGGACTGGACGTGGTGGCCGAAGGCGTGGAAACCCCCGCCCAGTTGCTGCAGGTGCGCGACCTGGGCGTGGAGCGCACCCAGGGCTTTCTGCTGGGCCGCCCCGGCCCCCCCGAGGAACTGAACTGGGAGGGCGCCCCCGAGAGCCCGCTGAACTGAGGCAAGCAGCCTGGGCTGGGGCCCGCTCTACCCCCCGATATTCACCGTGGGGGCCCCGGCCACGATCACGCCGCCGTGGGCCGTCATGTCGCCCAGACGCGCGGCGGGCTTCTTGTTGATAAACACGGTGGCGCTGCCCCGGGCGATGGTGTCGGGCGGGCCAGAGCACACGCACATGTCGCCCACGCGGGCCGCCGGCATGCGGCCAATCATGACCGTGGGGCTGCCCATGTTGACTGGCCCGCCCACATGGGGCGATTTGCCGTCGTACAGGGGGCAGGTGTGGTTGTCACCAACGCGCGCGGCAGGGGGCATGGGGGCAGTGTACCCCGCTGCCTGGGGGCTGCCCAGCCAGGTTGCGGCGGAAGCGACGCGGCCCCGCCCTCTGCCCCCAATAAGGCTTTGCGCAGGGCCCTCATGGCCCACCCTTGAAACAGCTTCAGGGCCATTCATGGGACCCGGCGGGTCTGGGCCGGCGCCCTGCACCACACTTGCCCCTGAGCGGTACATGTCAGAAGGACTGCGCCCCGTGCGCGGCCTGGGAGGTTGTGATGCGAACGAAAGCCACGATGATTCTTCTGCCCGCCCTGCTTGCGGCCTGCGCGCCGGCCATGATGACGCCGCCCAACGCCGGCACCGTGGACGGCCTGTTTCTGCAGGCGATGACCGGCAGCAACCTGTTTGAAATCCAGTCGTCGCAGGTGGCCCTGTCCAAGAGCAACACCGCCGCCGTGCGGACCTACGCGCAGATGCTTATTAACCACCACACCGCCGCCCAGAATCAGGTGAGCACCCTGGCCGCCGCGCGGGGCGTGCCGCTGCCCACGGCCCTGCCCCCCGAACTGCAGCTGAAGGTTTCGGCGCTCTCCGGGCTGAATGCCGCCGCGTTTGACGCCGCGTACCTGCAGGAGCAGGTGGTGGCCCACCAGATGACCCTCAGCCTGATCCAGAACGAGCGCACAGCGGGCAAGGACGCCGAAGTGGTGGCGCTGGCGAACGCCCAGGCGCCCATCATTCAGCAGCATCTAGACCAGGCCCAGGCGCTGCTGCGCTCACCCGCCAGCCCTTCGCAGCCCTGAGCGAATCTGCGGCACGGGAAAGAGGCCCCCGGTCACTGGGGCCTCTTCTCTTTGGGGCAGTACGGCGCCGCTCTGCCCAGGCAAGGCCATTAGCTCCTCTGCTCCGCCTCCTCCGCCAGGAACTCGGCGATCAGGTTGTTCACCCGCAGCGGCTCGTCGCGCATCAGCCAGTGGCTGGCGTGGGGAAAGTGCACCACGCGCACCCCGGGCACCCAGCGCTCCAGGCCGTCAGCCAGTTCGGGCAGCAGGGCCACGTCCCGGTCTCCCCACAGCACCAGCGTGGGCGCGCTCACCTGCAGCGGGCCGCTGTGGCCTCGCCCGGCCAGACGCAGCGCCCGGTAGTAATTGATCATGGCGGTTGCCGCGCCCGGCTGGTGCCACGCCTGCCGGTACAGTTCGCGGTCCCGGTCGGTGTAGGCGGCCGGGTTGACGCCCTGCAGCGCCCACTGGCCAAAGCGGTCCAACAGGCGCTCGGGCAGCCAGGGCAGCTGAAAAAGGAAGATGTACCACGACCGCCGCCACTGCGCGGGCTGGCGCCTCACCCGGCGGGCAGCGCCTGGGTGAGGCGCGTTCAGAATCACCAGCCTGCGCACCACCTCTGGCTGGCGGATGGCCAGCGCCCAGGCGATGATGCCGCCCCAGTCGTGGCCCACCACATGCGCCTGCTCGTAGCCCAGGGCGCGGATCAGGCCGGCCACGTCCTGCTGCAGCGTGTGCAGCGCGTAGGCCTCCACGCCAGCCGGCTTCTCGCTGAGGTTGTAGCCTCGCAGGTCCGGCACGATCACCCGGAAGCCCGCGCGGGCCAGCGGGCCCATCTGCCGCTCCCAGGCGCGCCAGAACTCGGGGAAGCCGTGCAGCAACACGGCGGGCGGGCCGTCCACAGGGCCCGCCGCCACGTAATGCAGCCGCACGTCCCCAGCCACGATGTGGTGGTGGGTCAGGCCCGCCTGTTCGGTCTGCTGGGTCGCCACGGGCCTAGAAGGTGGCGGTGGGGCGGGTGAAGGGGGCGATGCGGTCGGTGCTGTCCAGCGAGCCGCCGTCGATGCTGGCGACCGGGCGCCCATCGTCGCGCCAGAAGGTGTTGCGCCGCTCGGACACAGGGGCGTCGGCCCAGAAGGCGAAGGTCTTGGTGCTCAGGCCGCTGGAGGTCTGCCGCTCCCAGAGCTTGTTGTCCTCGGCCACCAGAATCTGCGCCGAGCAGCCGTCCGAGCAGGTGATGCCCAGGTCCGCCAGATACGAGGTGTTGCGCCGCACCGAGGTCCCGGGGTTGGCGCCCCAGCTGCTGCGGGCGCCGCGCAGTGTCACGAAAGCGCCGCCCGTCTGCACCGGCATATACACATTGTCCTCAATGCGGTTGTTGCGGCTGGGCAGGGCCGGCGTGCCGCCCAGTTCCACAAAGGCCACGTCCTCGTGGGTTTCGTTGTGATGCACCCAGTTGTTGCTGGACTGGTAAATCTCGACACTGGCACCGTCGCGCCCGTAGTCCTCGCTGCAGGCCGAGTGGCCGGTAAAGCGGTTCGACGCAATCTCGTTGTTGCTGCTGTTCACCAGCACGCCCCAGGCGCCGGAATCGTCATCGCCGCCGGGGGTGTTCGTCTGCATCACCGAGTTATTGAAGAAGCTGCTGTTCAGCACCCTGTGAGAGCCCAGGGTGCCGTCGCCGCGCACCAGCATCACGCCCGTCATGTAGCCGCGCGCCGAGACGCGGTTGAGGGTGTTGCGGGTGCCCCAGACCTCCCAGCCCACCAGCCAGCCCACCGGCTGGGCGGTGCAGCGCACGCCGCCCCCGGCTGCGGGCAGCGGATCGGCCACCAGGGCAATATCCTGAAACACCAGCCACGAGCCCCGGATCTGCACCGTGGAATTCTGGCCGCTCTGGCGAATGACCGGCGCCGCCCCCGTGCCGTACGCCCCGAAGGTGATGGGCGCCGCGCTGGTGCCCGAGCGGCTGACCTGCAGGGCGGAAGAAGCGGTGGCCGGAAAGGTGCAGCCCCGCTGCAGCAGCACCTGATCGCCCGGGTTCAGGGCCAAGCGGCCAATGTCCTCCAGGGTGCGGGGCCCGCTGGTGGCGGTACACGAGACCCGGTAGACCTGCGCGGCCTGGGCGCTCAGGCGGGGCTGGTCGGCCGCCGGGGAGGGGTTCTGGCCGCAGGCACTGAGGGCCAGCAGGGCGGCGCCAAGCAGGGTGACGGCGGGTGTTCGAGCAGGGCTGAAGCGGTGAGGGACGCTCATGCGGCCCACCCTAAATGAATGGGGGTCAGCATGGAAACAGGGTTGAGCGACAGGAACAGGGCAGACGAGAGAAAACGGTGTTTCAGAGGGCCCAAACCCCACTTTGACTGCTGAGTTGAGGCTTCCTTTAGCGACGCTGGCCCTTCCGTTCTGCGGCCTGACCTCTCCCCTTCCCCCCTTCTTTGTGCCCTCCCCGACAGATGGCCGGCGAGTAATTGAGTTAAGACTCAGTTATGGCACGCCCCCGGCAGATTACCGATGAACAGATTGTGGCGGCGGCGCAGGAGGTCTTTCTGGAACAGGGTTTTGCGGCCACCACCGCCGCGATTGCGCGCCGCGCGGGCGTGTCCGAGGGCACCCTCTTCAACCGCTTTCCCACCAAGGAGGACCTGTTCTCGGCCGCCCTTGGCCTTACCGATTACGGCCAGTGGCGCGCGGCGCTCCTGTCGGCGGTGGGCCAGGGCGAGGTGCGGCGCAACCTGGAGCGCGCTGCACTGAGCATGCTGCGCGAAGCCGAGGCCCTGGTGCCCCGCCTGACTGTGGTGTTCTCACGCGGCCACGACCCCAGCCACAACCCCATGCTGGAGCGCCTGGACGACCCCATGCGCGCCGACGCCCAGGCCATCACGGGCTACCTGCAAGGCGAGGTGGCCCTGGGCCGCGTGCGCCCGCTGGACGCCGAGGTGACGGCCCTGACGGTGGTGGGCGCCCTGACGCATTTCATTCACCAGGAACAGGTGATGCCGCCGCCTGGGCGCACGCCCGTGGACGCCGGACGCTTTGTGCGCGGCCTGCTGGATGTCCTGTGGCCGGGCCTCGCTCCCTGATCCTTGCCCATAACTGAGTCCTGACTCGAATACGCCGAAGGGGGGATGACGCCCGCCGCTTCCCCGCCACACGCTAGAGCCGCTCCCGCTTTCCCGCCCCTCTTCTTGCCACCGAGGTGTTCATGCCTGTCCCTCCCCCACGTTCCCGGGCGCCGCTGCTGGCCCTGTGCGCCGCGCTGCTGCTTTCTGGCGCCCAGGCGCAGAGCGCGCCGCCACCGCCGCCCACGTCTCCCCCAGCTACCACGGCCCCAGCCACTGCGGCCCCGGCGGGCCTGGGCCTGCCCGACCTGCTGCTCGCCCTGCGCGCCTCGCCGGGCTGGCGCAGCGCCGACCTGAATTACCAGGCGGCGGTTCTGGCGCTGCAAAGTGCCCGCACCCGCGCCGGCCTGAGCGTGACCGCCGGCGCCGACAGTTCGCTGAGCCGCGTGCCCTGGGACGGCGGCGAGTGGAAGGGCGCGGCCACGGTGACCCTGAGCGCCAGCGTGGCCGTGCTGCCCTGGTCGCCCGCGCTGGCGGCCGTGCGCAGCGCCGAGCGGGCCCTGATTGCTGCCGCCCTGGACCTGCGCGCCGCGCGGGCGGCCCAGACGGCGGCGCTGTTTCAGGCGCTGGGTGGCCTGCGCCGCGCCCAGGCCGGGCTGGAAGCGGCCCAGGCCGGGCGCGCCCTGGCCGAGCGCCTGCTGACGGTCACTGAAGCCCAGCGCGCGGGCGGCCTGGCGACAGAGGCCGGGGTGCTGGAGCGCCGCGCGGCCCTGGAAGCGGCGGTGGCGGGGCAGGACACGGCCGCCCGCGCGGTGACCCAGGCGGCCCAGGCCCTGACCCGGCTGCTGGGCACGCCGGTGGCTGTCGCCCCCACCGTCCTGACCGCTCCGCTGCCCGACCTCACCCCGGCCGGCGACCTGGACACCCTGCTGGCCCGCGCCCTGCGCCAGCGCCCCGAGGTGGCCCGCGCCCAGGCGGCGCTGGCCGATGCCCAGGCTGGCCTCTCGGCGGCGCGCCTGGACGCCCGGCTGCCCGACGTGACCGCCAGCGTGCGGGCCGGCCAGCTGGCCGACGCCCAGGGCAACCCCGGGCGCACCGTGGGCGCCAGCCTGAACCTGAAAGCCGGGGTCCTGGGCGTGCAGGCCAGCGTGCCGCTGCGCGACACCGGCGCGGCGGTCAGTGGCGTGGCCCTGTCGCTCAATGCCTCGCTGCCCCTCCTGGGCCGCCCCCAGGACGCTGCCCTGGCCCAGGCCGAACTGGGCGCGGCACAGGCTGAACTGGGCCTTGCCAGTGCCCGGCAGGCCGCCGAACTGGACGTGCGTACCCGCTTCAGCGCCCTGGACGACGAACGCGCGGGCCTGCAGGCGGCGCGCACCCGCGTGCAGGCTGCCGAACTGGGCGTGCAGAACGCCCGCGCCCGGCTGCAGGCGGGCCTGGGCACCGCGCTGGAAGTGGCGCAGGCTGACCTGACCCTGCTGCAGGCCCGGCAGGCGCTGCAGGCCGCCCAGGACAGTGTGGCCCTGGCGGGCCTCGCGCTGGCGCAGGCCACCGCTGACCTTGATCCCTTGCTGCCCACCCTTCCCGCCCCCCTGCCCACCGGAGGCCAACCATGACCCGTTCCCCCCTGCCCGCCCTGCGCCTGCTGCTGCCCCTTCTGCTGACCCTGGGCGGCGCCTATGCCCAGAACGCCACAGTCCAGAGCGCCACGGCCCTCACGCTGCCCTCGGCGGTGGCGCGCGCGCTGGCGCAGGGCGTGGACGTGACCAGCGCCCGCGCCAGCCTGCAAAAAGCCCAGGCCAACCTGCGCGCGGTGCGCGCCGACCCCACCAGCCTGATCACCACCCTCACCCAGGCCGAGCAGGAGGTGGCGGCCCAGGCCGCCGTGCTGGACGCCGCCAAGCTGGGCGCGGCGCAAGCGGCCATCAGCGGGTATCTGTCTGCGTACGAGGGCGCCGCGCGGGTCACGCTGGCTGGCGCGCAGGTGGGCCTGAGCGAACGCAACCTGAAGATTGCCCAGGCCCGCCTTGCGGCGCGCACGGCCACCGCGCTGGACGTGAGCCGCGCGCAGAACGCCCTGAACAGTGACCGCCAGGACCTCGCCAGCGCCCGGGCCAGCCTGCCGGTGCTGGAAGCCAGCCTGGCCCGCACCCTGAACCTGCAGGGCGACCTGAACCTGAGCGCCCCGCCCGCCGCCCCCAAGCTGAGCGTGACCCTGGCCGCGCTGCAGGCGGGCCTGGAAAAACGCCTGCCCAGTCTGGTGCAGGCGGCCAACGGCGCGGCCCTGGCGGCGCTGCAGGTGCGCTTATCCGACAATGACTACACGCCGGCCCGCACCCTGGAAGACGCCCGGGTGGCGGCCCAGAATGCCCAGCGCACCCTGGACGACGCCCTGCGCGCCGCCCAGACCGGCGTGCGCGACGCCTACCGCGCCGCCCAGGACGCCCAGGAGCGCGTGGCCCTGGCGCGCGAGGCCCTGCAGAATGCCCGCACCGCCCTGACCCAGGCGCAGGCCCGCCTGAAAGCCGGCACCGCCGCCGCCGTGGAGGTGCAGCAGGCGCAGTTGCAGGTCTCGCAGGCCGAATTCAGCCTGACCCAGGCGCAGGGCGGCGTGTGGCGGGCCCTGGCGGGGCTGGGCACGGCCAGCGGCGTGGACGTGACCGGGCTGGTGAACTGAGGTGTGCGCCCGCTCCTTCGCCCTGACGCTGACGCTGCCGCTGCTGCTGGCGGCCTGCGCGGCCCCGGGCGGCACCAAGGCCGAGAACAACATTGACGCCCCGCCTGCCAAGACCACCGCCCTGCAGGTGACCACCGTCACCGCCAAAGCCGGCACCCTCAGCGCGCAGCGCAGCGCGGCGGCCACCTTGCAGGCCCAGCGCGACAGTCAGGTGGCCGCGCAGGCGGGCGGCGCCGTGAAGGCCGTGCTGGCCCAGGAAGGCGAGCGGGTGCAGGCCGGCGAGGTGGTGGTGCAGCTGGACGACCTGCCACAGCGGCAGGCCCTGGACAACGCCCGGCTGCAACTGGAACAGGCGCAGCTGAGCCTCGCCCAGACCCAGCGCACCACCCAGGGCTCGGCCACCGCCCTGCGCGCCTCGGTGCAGGCGGCCGAGGCCACGCTGGCCCAGGCCCGCAGCAACGCCCAGAGTGCCGAGCGCCTGTTTGGCCTAGGCGGGATCAGTCAGGCCGAGCTGCAGGCGGCGCGCTCGCAGTTGGCCCAGGCCGAAAGCGGGCTGGCCCAGGCGCGGACCAACCTCGCGCAGAACGGCCAGAGCGCCCAGGGCAGCGTGCCGCTGGCGCGCGTGCAGGTGGAACAGGCCCGCACCGGCGTGCAGCAGGCCGAACAAAACCTGGCCCGCACGGCGGTTCGCGCGCCCTTTGCCGGCACGGTGGCCAGCCTCAGCACCGAGGTCGGCGAGTTCGTGGCGCAGGGTTCGCCCGTGTTCCGGCTGGTGGACCCCGGCAGCCTGCGCGCGCAGTTCAGCGTGCCCGCCGATGACGCCGCCACCCTGCGCCCCGGCACGGCCCTGAACCTGGGCTACGGCGGGCAGAACTACGTGGCGACCGTGGTGGAAACCCCGGGCATTGCCGGCAGCAACCGCCTCGTGCCGGTCACGGCGCGGGTGCAGGGTGGAGACGCCCTGCCGGTGGGCGCCACCGCCCAAGCGCGCTACCGGGTCACGCTGGGCCAGGGCGTGCTGGTGCCCAGCAGCGCTGTGCAGGCCGAAGACGGGCAGAACGTGGTGTACGTGGCCGCCGCCGGCGTGGCCCAGCGCACCCCGGTGACCGTGGTGGCCGAAAGCGGCGCCCAGGTGGCCGTGCAGGGGCTGGACGCCGGGCAGGCCGTGATCTCGCCGCTGCCCGCCAGCCTGCAGGACGGCGCCCGGGTCACGGCGGCGCGCGGCGGAGCCCAGCCATGAGCACCCACGACCCGGCTGAATTCAACGCGCCCCCCGGGCAGCTGCCCGACGGCACGCCCGAACCGGCGGTGCACCCGCTGGTGCGCTTCAGCGTGCGCAACTACGTGTTTTCCATCGGCATTTTCGTGATGCTGGTGCTGGCGGGGCTGGTGGCCACCTTCCGGCTGGGGGTGGAACTGCTGCCCAACTTCGAGGTGCCGGTACTGGCAGTCAGCACCGCCTACCCCGGCGCCAACCCCGACCAGGTGGACCGCGAGGTCAGCCGCCGCATTGAAGACGCGGTGAGCACCCTGGCGGGCGTGGTGGACATCAACACCACCTCGGTCACCAACCAGTCGGCGGTGGTGATCACCTTTACCGACGACACCGACATTGACAGCGCGGCCAACAGCGTCTCGCAGGCGGTAGCGGCCATTCGCGCGGCGCTGCCGGACGGCTCGGAAGCCCCGGTGGTGCAGAAGTTCGACCCCAACGACACGCCCATTCTGACCCTGGCCCTGCTGGGCGGCAGCGCGCCCCCGGCCCAGGTGACCGCCCTGGCCGAGGACGTGCTGGTGCCGCGCCTGGAGCGCATTGACGGCGTGGCCGACGTTTCACTGACCGGCGGCCCGGAGCGGCAGGTGCAGGTGCTGCTGGACCCGGCGCGGCTGCAGGCGTACAACCTGACCCCGGCGCGGGTGACCGGGGCGATCAGCGCCAGCGCGCTGGACCTGCCCGCCGGGGCGGTGGCCCAGGGCGGCACCCAGACGCAGTTTTCCACCCGCAACACCCCGCGCAGCGCGGCCGAGGTGGCGCGCATTCCCCTGGACAGCGGCGTGCAGGTGGGGGACGTGGCCCGGGTGCGCGACACGGCGGCCGAGCCCACCTCGCTGGCCCGGGTGAACGGCCAGCCAGCGGTGTTGCTCAGCGTGCGCAAGGGCAGCGGCACGAACTCGGTGGCGGTAACCGACCGGGTGCGCGCGGCGATGGAAGCCCAGCCGCTGCCCAAGGGATACGCCCTGACCCTGGCCAGCGACACCACCCGCGAAACCCGCGCCACGGTGAAAGACACCTTCAAGGAATTCCTGATCGCCGTGGGGGCGGTGGGCGTGATCTGCCTGCTGTTCCTGGGCCGCCTGAACACCGTGTTTGCGGTGGTGCTGGCCATTCCCATCTCCATCAGCGCGGCGCCGCTGCTCTTTAGCCTGCTGGGCTTTACCTTCAACATCATCTCGCTGCTGGCGATCATCGTGGCCATCGGCATCGTGGTGGACGACTCGATTGTGGTGGCCGAGAACGTGCAGCGCTACCGCGACCTGGGCTACAGCCCGGTGCGCAGCGTGCTGCTGGGCGGCTCAGAGGTCTTCTCGGCGGTCACGGCGGCCAGCTTCTCGCTGCTGGCGGTGCTGCTGCCCCTGAGCTTCATGCCGGGCATCCTGGGTCAGTTCTTCAGCCAGTTTGGGCTGGGCATTGCAGCGGCCATCGCGCTGTCGTGGCTGGAAAGCCTGCTGTTTCTCACCGTGCGCATGGCCTACACCCAGAACCCCGAGCCGGTGACGTGGCGCGAGGTGCCCGGCATTCTGGGTCGCTTTCCGCTGCTGCTGCGCCAGAGCCTCGCGGGCGTGCGCACCCTGCCCGGCTGGCTGGGGCTGGCCCTGGCTGGCGCGGCGCTGACTGCTGGGCTGCGGGCGGCGGGGCTGGCCCTGCCCGTCGCCCTGGGCCTGGCTGTGCTGCTGGCCCCGCTGGGCCTGGCCGTGGTCCGTTACCTGCTGACCGTGCTGTACGCCGTGCTCGAAGCCCTGACCGGCACCCTGCACGGGCTCACCAACCGGGGCGTGCAGGCCACGGCGCGCGCCTACGCCCGCAGCCTGGGCGGCGCCCTGCGGCGGCCCTGGGCGGTCATGGCGGTGGCCGGGCTCTTTCTGCTGAGTGCGGGGCTGGCCCTGCGCGGCGTGGGCTTTGCCTTTACCCCCCAGACCGACAGCGGTTCCCTGACCGTGGACCTGGACCTGCCCACCGGCACCGACCTGCAAACCACCAACCGCCTTACCCGGCAGGTGGAAGAAAACCTGCTGGCCCGCCCTGAAGTGCGCCTTGTGCAGACCAGCGTGGGCGCCGGCAGCCTGACCGGGGGCAACAACCCCAACGCCGCCAGCCTGACCGTCACCCTGATTCCCAAGAGTGAGCGTCCCGGCATTGAAACCCTGGTGGCGCGCTACCTGCGCGACCTGCAGCGGGTGGCCGCCAGCGTGCCGGGCACCGAGGTGCTGGTGGCCTCGCAGCAGGGCGGCCCGGGGGGCAGCGCCGACATCACCCTGGCGCTCACTGCGCCGAACCAGGCCCTGCTGGTGCAGCGCAACCGCGAGGTGGTGCGCCTGCTCTCGCAGGACCCCAACCTGCGCACGGTGGAAAGCAGCCTTAGCGCCACCCGCCAGGAGCGCACCTTTGTGCCGGACCCCACGCGCCTGAGCGGCACCGGCCTGAGCGCCAGCGACGTGGCCCAGGCCCTGCGCACCTACAACGACGGCTCGGTGGCCGGGCGGGTGCGCGACGGCGACCGCAGCGTGGACATCGTGGTGCGGCTGGACCCCGCGCTGATCAGCGGCGAGCAGAGCCTGCTGAGCCAGACCCTGTACTCGCAGGCCCTGGGCGCCAACCTGACGCTGGGCGAACTGGGCGGCTTCGCGCTGGCGCAGGCCCCGGCCACCCTCAGCCGCTTAAATAAGGCCTACACCGCGACCCTGGATATCAACCTCGTGGACGGCGGGCCCAATCCCTTCGCCTACCAGCAGGAACTGGTGAAGCGCGTGGAAAAGGCCGGTCTGCTCTCGGGCGGCGTGACGCTGGGTAACGCCAGCGCCTTTGGCAGCGCGGGCCTGACCGGGGACCTCGTGTTCTACGGCCCCATTCTGATGCTGGTGGCCGTGCTGCTGACCTATCTGGTGCTGGGCAGCCAGTTCAACTCGTTCCGGTACCCGGTGTACCTGCTGCTGCCGGTGCCCATTGCCATTGTGGGCGCGCTGTGGACCCTGAACTTCTTTGGCGTGAACCTGGACGTGATCACGGTGCTGGGCATGGTGATCCTGCTGGGCCTGTCCACCAAGAACTCCATTCTGTACCTGGAATTCGTGACCGAGCGGGTGCGCACCCTGCCCCTGCGCGAGGCGCTGATTGAAGCCGCCGAGCTGCGCTTTCGCCCGATTATCATGACCACTCTGACAGTGCTGGTGATCAGCGTGCCGCTGATTCTGGGCCAGGGCGAGGGCGCCGAGTTCCGCCGGGGCCTGGGGATCGTGATTCTGGGCGGGGTGATCACCTCCACGCTCCTCACCTTCTACGTGGTGCCCAGCGTCTTCTGGCAGTTCGAGCGCCGCCGCCTGGCCCCGCCCGTGCCGGTCACCCCTGCCCTGACCCCGGGCGACTGAACCCGGCCGTTTCCCCTCTGGCCAAAGCCCAGAGCCGTCGCCATCAAGATGCTGTTGGCGCTTGACCCCTCCCCTCGTGGGCCCCGCACAGCGGCAACCAGATGACCTGGAGGTGAACCCTTCAGGTCATCTGGAGCGAGCGGACTTGCAAAGCTGCGGAGCAGAGCGAGTGACCGCGACAGACCGTGGTTGGCGTGGCGCCCAGAGGAGGCCGCTGGCAGAGTTGCTCAGCAGTGCGGGCCTCGCGCCGCCAGGGCTGAGGGGGGTCTTTGGTCAACCGCTCTCATCCTGGCCAGTCGGTCGTTTTTTCCATCCACCATCACCCAGCAACCCCCAGCGCCCTGCCCCCTCTTCTGGGGCAGGGCGCTTACATTTGGAATGCAAACTGTGTCTACAATGAGCAATGACCCAAGATTCTAAACCTGTGCTTCCAGCGTCCTCGAAGGCCGGGGCACCGCCCTATAGGCCCCCGCAGGTGCAGGCGCTGGGCCAGTGGCGCGCCGTGACCCTGGCGATTTCGGTGCCGGTGCTGCCGGGGAGTGTGGGGGGGCTGCTGGGCCAGGACCCGGCGCAGGGCGGCCATGACTGGTAAGGCGGCCGGGGTGCTGGCCCTGGCCCTTCTGGTGGGCTGCGCCCCGGCGCCCGCGCCGGCCCCCACCCCGCTGGCCCCTGTGGGGCTGGTGGAAATCAGTTTCGATGGCCTGGGCAGCACGCAGGCCTCGTCTCAGGTGCGGCCCCTGGCCCTCAAGGAGAACAGCGCGGGCCTGGACCTGTCGCCCCTCAGTGTCAGCGTGACCGACGTGGGGGTGCGCGGCAGCGGCGGCACGCGCTACATCACGGCCACCTACCGGGTGCGCAACGCCGCTTCCGACGGCACGCCCGCGCCCAGCGCCCGCAGCAACCTGACGCTGCTGGCCGCCGCCGTGGCGGGCAATGTGGACAGCACCGCCCTGCGCGGCATGACCACCTTCAGCGGCGCCCCGGTACCCACGGCGGTGGCCCGCACGGTGCTGCCCACCCACGCGCTGGACTACCAGCCCGCCAGCGACCGCGTGTCGCCGGTCAGCGGCGGCGAGGACCTGCAGGTCTTTCTGGAAAGCGAGGTGGTGCCGGGCAACCTCACGCGCGGGGGCGTGCCGGCGGCGGCCTACAGCGACCTGGGCGTGACCACGGTCTTTCCCTACGGCTACGTGGTGCGCACCCCGGCGGGCGGGCGCACCCTGGCCGCCAACCCGGCCGCCGGGCAGTACGACGGCCGCGTGGCCATCAGCGTGCGGGTGCCGCTGCAGGCCAATGACAACGCCCAGACACCCACGCAGGGCAGCCAGCGCGATCCCTGGGCCTTCAAGATGACCTTTCTGGTGGTCGAAGACCCCACCACCCGCGTCACGCAGAGCCCGGAAGAACAGGTCCTGCCCGACAGCCAGGTGGTGGCCCGGGGCGTTGCCGCCGGCGCCAGTGCCGTCAACATCTTGCCCGGCAGCGCCTACGCCGCGCAGGCCAGTCTGCCGTCGCGCCGCGTGTGCCAGGTGCGCGTGGCTGATCTGGCGGGCGCGGCCGGCGCCACCTACCTCGTTAACTCATGCCCCTAAGCGGAGGACCCATGCGTCACGTTCACCTGTTCCTGGGCGCCCTGCTGCTGGGCAGTTGCGCCCCCCAGCCCACCCCCCCGCAGGCCAGCGGACCAGACCCGGTTCCCGGGGCCAGCCAGCCGGCCCCCAGCGTGCCGGCGCCGGGCACGCCCGCACCCGCCCCGCAGCTCACCCCCCTGGGCCAGATCGAAATCGCTTTTTCCGGCCTGAACGACCCCGCAGGCTTCAAGGCCGAGCCGGTTGCCCAGGGTCTGACCGATATCGGCGGCATTCAGCTTGAACCGCTCGCCAACGGCTCGTTCACGGTGGGGCAGCGCGGCGCGGGCGGCGTGCGCTACCTGTACGCCTCCTTCCGGGTGCGCAACGCCACTTCGGGGGGCGTGGCCTACGGCGCGGCGCGCCAGAACCTGACCCTGGTGGCCGCCAGTACCGCCGGCACCATCGGCGAAACCGCCATCAGCAACCTGCAGCGTTTTGACGGCAGCGCCGCCAGTCCGGCCATTGCCCAGAGCATCCTGCCCACCCACGCCATGACCCTGGACCGCACCAGCGGCCTGGACCGGGTGCAGCCCAAGCTGGGCAGCGAGGACCTGCAGGTGTTCGCTGAAGACGAGGTGGCGGCGGCGCCCGCTGGCGTCACCCGCCTGTTTCCCTACGGTTTTGTGGTGCGGCGCAAGACGGTGACGAACAGCCGGCTGCTGCCCGCCAACCCCGCCGCCGGGCAGTACGACGGCGTGGTGACCATTGCCATGAAACTACCGCTGCAGGCCAACTCCGCCGACGATCCCTTCCGCTTCAACATGAATTTTGCCGTGATGGACGACAGCCGCACCCGCGTGACCGAGAGCGTGGAAGAGCAGGGCGCGGCCAGCGACGCCGCTGCGCGCGCCGCCGCCCTGGGCGCAGGCACGCCCGTCATGACCCTGTGCGGCAGCACGCTCAACACCGGCACCACGCAGTTCATCGGCTCGGCCACCACGGCGGGCAACGCGGCGCGCCTCGCCAAGATTGGCGGAAACATTGCCCTGAAGAACGTGGCCCTGGCCTACACCGTGCCCGGCAACACGCGCCTGAGTGTGCCGGCGGGGGGCGGGTTGGCGGGCGCCTACAGCACCTACGGCGGCGCGGCCCTGAGCTTTAGTGGCAACTCCACCCGCCGGGGCGGCACGGCAGCGGTGGGCGCGGCCGGGGACTTTACCTTCACGTCCAAGGTGGGCGACGGCCAGCCCGCCGTGACCGACCAGCTGATCTACCGCGTGGCCGACAACCAGGGCTGCAGCAGCACCGACACCACTGCGGATGTCAACGTGGCGGGCCGGGTGTGGTTCGTGAACAACAGCGGCGCGAACGGGGACGGGCGCCAGGGCACGCCGTTCAACACCCTGGCGGCGGCGCAGACGGCTTCGGCGGTGGGGGACGTGCTGTACGTGGCGCGCGGCACCGGCACCAGCAGCGGGCAGAACAGTGGCCTGGGCCTGAAGAACAACCAGACCCTGATCGGCGAGGGCGCGGCCCTGACCGTGGGGGGCGTCACCTACATCGCGGCGGGCGCGCAACCCGCCGTCATTGGCAACAGCGCGGGCGCCGGGGTCACGCTGGCCCAGAACAACGTGGTGCGCGGCCTGAACATCAGCGGCACCAGCAGCGCCGTGACCGGCAGCAACCTGGGCACCCTGGAGCTGAACGCGGGCACCCTGACGGCCACGGCGGGCCCCGCCCTGAACCTGAGCACCGGCAGCACGGTTACGGTGCAGGCCCAGAGCGTGAGCGGCACAGCGGGCGGCATCCTGAGCAGCGGCCTGGGCACCTTCACCCTGACCGCCGGCACCGTGGGCGCCAGCGCGGGCCCGGCCCTGAACCTCACGGGCGGCACCCTGAACGCGACCATCACGGCGCTCAATTCCAGCGCCTCGCCGGGCACCGGCAGCCTGCTGACCGGCGTGGGCGGCACCCTGAGCGTCACGGGCAGCGGCGCGGCCGGCTCTGGGGGCACGCTGCAGGGGGCCGCCGCCGAGGGCCTGCGCATCGTGCCGCAGAACCAGACCCTGACCGCCACCCTGGACCGCCTGAACGTGCAGAACAACGGCGCCGAGGGCGTGGAGGTGGTGACACAGAACACCGAAACCGGGCGCGCTGTGCTCACGGTGCGCAACAGCACCTTCGCCAACAATGGGCTGGCGGCCGTGCGGGTGGACCACGCGGCGGGCAGTGCCTCGCGGACCGTTCTGAACAACAACACCGTGAACAACACGACCTCTGTGGCGAGTGGGTTCAGTGTCAACACCACGCACACCGCCGCCCAGACCGACGAACTGCTGCTGAGTGGCAACAGTGTCACCCTGCAGCCGGTGAACGGCGGCAGTTCCATCGGCATCTCCAGCATCGTGGCGGGCACGGGCACCCTGCGGGTAAGCGCCGTGAACAACACGGTGAACAACTTTGCCAGCCAAGGGCTGCGCTTTCTCGCCCGCGACAACGGCTCACGCCTGCACGTCACCTTGACGGGCAACCAGACGAACACGACCGTCACCTCTGCCCTGGAAGGCGCGCTGCTGCAAAGCGGCGACGGCGCCGCCAGCAGCGCGCAACTGTGCGCCAGCGTGAGCAGCAACACCCTGCGCAGTGTGAGCGGCATTGAAGGGCTGTACGTCTGGAAAGTGAACGCCAACACCCTGCAGCTTCAGGGCTTCTCCGGCGGCAATGCCCAGAGCTTCCTGGCCAGCGCCAACCCCGCCACGGTGGGCATTACCGTGGACGGCGCCCCCACGGGCGGCACCTGCGAGACGCCCACCCCCTGAGCCCCGGAGGCCCCCCATGGACGAACCGTATATCGGCACCATTCAGATCTGCGCCCTGCCTTTCGCGCCGCGCGGCTGGGCCACCTGCGACGGGCAACTGCTGCCCATCAACCAGAATCAGGCGCTGTTTTCTATTCTGGGCACCACCTACGGCGGCAACGGGCAGACCAATTTCGCCCTGCCAGACCTGCGCGGGCGCGTGCCCATGCACTGGGGCGCCCAGGGCGGCCTGACCCTGAACATCGGCCAGCAGGGCGGCGAGACCGCCCACACCTTAAGCCTGGGCGAAATGCCGGCCCACAGCCACGCCCTGGTCGCCAGCAGCGCCGCTGGCAGCACCAGCCTCCCCGACAGCAGCCTGCTGGCGAGCGCGCCCATGTACGCCGCCGCCTCCACTCCCCTGAGCGCCCTGGCGAATACCTCGGTGAGCAGTGCCGGGGGTGGGCAGGCCCACAACAACCTGCCGCCCCTCTCGACCCTGAACTTCGTGATTGCGCTGGTGGGGATCTACCCCTCCATGAACTGAGCCAGGAGGCCCAGACGTGACCCCATACCTGGGTGAAATTCGGATGTTTGGAGGCAATTTTGCGCCGCTGGGCTGGGCGCTGTGCCAGGGGCAACTGCTGCCCATTTCAGAGAACGACGCCCTGTTTACCCTGATCGGCACCATCTACGGCGGCGACGGCCAGAGCACCTTCGCCCTGCCAGACCTGCGCGGGCGCCTGCCGGTCCACATGGGCACCATGCCGGGCGGAACGCCCATGGCCCTGGGGCAGCTGACCGGCACCGAAACCGTGACCCTCACCGCCGCGCAAATGCCGGCGCACGCGCACCCGCTGCAGGCCAGCACCCTCACGGCTGTCCAGGGGGGCGTCGTGAGTGCCGGGGCGTACCTCGCGCAGCCCGAGAGCGGCGAACTGTATGTGGGCACGGGGCGGCGGCCCAAGACGCTGGCCGCGCCTTCCCTGGGGCCCAGTGGCGGCGGCCAGCCCCACGAGAACCTCTCGCCGTACCTGTGCGTGAATTTCATCATCGCCCTGCAGGGCATCTACCCACCCCGGAACTAGAGGCGCAGCGCGCGGCCCAGCCGAAGGGCATGCCGCGCGCCCCCCGCACGCCTCTGCCCTTTCTCCACACCGCCACGAGGCCCACATGGAACCGTTTATTGGAGAGATTCAGATGTTTGCCGGCAACTTTCCGCCGCGCGGCTGGGCGCTGTGCAACGGACAGCTGCTGACCATTTCGCAGAATACGGCGCTGTTTTCGCTGCTGGGCACGACCTACGGCGGCAATGGCCGCACCACCTTTGCGCTGCCCAACCTGCAGGCGGCCAGTCCCATGGGCCCAGGGGCCGGCCCCGGCCTCACCCCCCGGTACCCTGGCGAGCAGGGTGGCGCCGCCAGCGTGACCCTGGTGGGCAGCGAGCTGCCAGCGCACACCCACACAGTGGGCGCTTTTGACGTTCCTGGCACCAGCGCCGTGCCCACCGACCGCGCCCTGGCCCGCAGCGTGAACTACAACGCGTACGGCCCCGGCACCCCCACCGTGACCCTGGGCGCCCAGAGCGTGGGCGCGGCCGGCGGCAGTCAGCCGCACAACAACCTGCCGCCCTATCTGGCGGTCACGTTCATCATCGCGCTGCAGGGCATCTTTCCGCAGCGCCCCTAAGCGGAGGTTTTTATGTGTATGTCTTCGTCCGGCCTCCGAGCCTGCCGCCCCATGCCGCGCTTGGGTTCGCGCCGGGCCGCCAGCCCCACGGGGCCTTCGTGAGCCCGCTCCCCTCGCGCCGCAGCCTGCTGAAAGCGGCGGCTGTGCTGCCGGCCCTGCTGGGCCCGGCCCGCGCCGCCCTGCCGGGGCCGCGCCCGCTGCGCCTCGCCGTGCTGCTGCCCGCGCACGAGAGCCTGCCGGGCTTTACGGCGGCCTTTCTGGCCGGGCTTCAGGGGCCGCTGCAGGCCGCTGGGGCCGGGCTGCAGGTCACGCGCAGTGGGCCGGGTCCGGCCCAGCTGCGCCGGGCGGCGGCCCAGGCCCTGGCCGGCGCCCCCGACGCCCTGATCACCCTGGGCGACGGCGTGCCCGAACTGCTGGGCGAGGCCCTGCCGCCCGGCCTGCCGGTGATTGCGGCGGGCCCCGGCGCGGCGCCCACCCGCCGCCCGGCGCGCGCGGGCCTGCTGGGGGCCAGCCTGCACGCCTGGGAAGCCGAGTGGCTGATGGGCGCCGAACTGGCCCGCCGCGCCCAGCCCACTTTTTTGCTGATCTCGCCGCTGGACAGCGGCTACGACCTGCCCTTTGCCTTCAGCCAGGGGCTGGCGCGCGGCGGAAAGCTGGTGGGCAGCGCGGTGCTTGACCCTGCCGCAGGCCCGCAGGCCCTGGGCACCCAGCTGCGCGCGGCGCGGGAGAGCGGCGCCCGCCACCTGCACCTGCAGGATTCAGCGCAGATGCATGCAGCCCTGGTGCGCCGGGCCGCGCAGCGTTTGGGCCTGAGCCTGAGTGTGGACAGCCTGGGCCACGGCGCCGAGCAGGTGCGCGCCCAGACCGCGCAGGGCCTGCACCCCGCCGCCGCCCTGGGCCAGGATGTGGGCCGCTGGCTGGCCCAGGCGTCGGCCGCCCTGCCGGCCCTGTCGCCGCTGGGGCTGGTGGCGGCCCTCAGCGGTGCGTCGTTCCAGGGCGCGCGCGGTCACCTGCAGGTGACGCCCGACGGCCTGCTGCGCGCGCCACTGGCGCTGGTCACGCCGGGCCGCGCTCCGCAGCCGCTGGCGCAGCGCCCCCCCGCTGGCGCCCTCCTGGACACAGCGCTGCGCAGCGGGCACCTGTACGCCTTTCCCCACGCCGCCGCGCCGAGCTAGAGCCCTCTGCTTACAACCGCAGCGGCCGCCCGCTCACCAGCAACCACGCCTCGTCACTGGCAGCCGCGGCGCGCTGGTTGACCCAGCCCAGCAGATCGCGGTAGCGCCGTGCCAGGGCGTTGTCCGGCACGATGCCGAAGCCCACCTCGTTCGTGACCAGGACAGTCAGACCGCCGCGCGCCGCCGCTGTGGCCAGCAGGGCGTCGGCGGCGCCCAGCACCGCCTCGTCGGACCAGTCGGCCAGCATCAGGTTGCTGACCCAGAGGCTCAGGCAGTCGAGCAGCACCACTGGGGTCAGGGCCGCCGCCAGCGCCCCGGGTACGGCCAGCGGCTCCTCCACGGTGGCCCAGGGGGCGGGGCGGTCCTCCCGGTGGCGGACAATGCGCGCGGCCATCTCGGTGTCGAAGGCCTGGGCGGTCGCCAGATAGGTCACGGGCTGGCCACTGGCCGCCGCGCGGCGTTCAGCAAAGGTGCTTTTGCCACTACGGGCGCCGCCCGTCACGAACACCAGCGTCACGAGCGGTTCTCCAGCGCAGCCGGGGCGGCGTGCCCGCCGGCGCACGCGCCCACCAGTCGCCGGGCCAGGGCGGGCTCGGCCGCCAGATGCAGGTGCAGGTAACTGGCCAGCACGTTTCCGGCGGCGTACCCCTCGGTCACGGGCTGCCCGTCCCCACCCGTCCAGCGGTAGGCCGGCTGGGTGGGCGCGTGCGTCAGCACCGAGTGGTGAAATTCGTGGCCGCGCAGCACGGCGCCTGCCGGGGCCAGCACAGACGGCGCCAGGGTGGTGGCCTCGTGATACCCCAGGGTGAGGCCCGGCGTCATGCGCGTGCGGTAGGGCACCACGCCGCACATCTCGAAGCGGATCCCAGAGCCGTGCTCCAGGGTCTCGCCCAGGTACATCAGGCCGCCACATTCGCCCACCACTGGGCGGCCAGAGGCCGCGAAGGCCCGCACCGCCTCACGCATGGACCGGTTGGCGCTGAGCGCCGCCGCGTGCGCCTCGGGGTAGCCGCCGCCCAGCAGCAGCCCGCCCACCCCGGGGGGCAGCCCCGCGTCCCGCAGGGGGCTAAACGGCACCAGGTCCGCGCCGGCCAGGCGCAGTTCGTCCAGGGCGTCGGGGTAATAGAAGTGAAAAGCCTCGTCCAGCGCGTAGGCCAGGCGCACGCGCGGGGCCGGGGCCGGGGGCGCAGCGGGTACCGGGAGCGCTGGGGCCTCTGCCGCGGCCAGCAGCGCCTCCAGCCGCAGGAAGCGGGCCGCCTCCAGCGCGGCCCCCTCGTCCCAGGAAGCCTGCTCGGCGCTCAGCAGCCCCAGATGCCGCGAGGGCAGATGCAGGGCCTCGGTCTGGGTCACGAAGCCCAGGACCGGCAGCCCCACCCCTGCCAGCGCCGCCTCGCACAATGCCGCGTGCCCAGGGCCCCCTACCCGGTTCAGAATCACGCCGGCCACGCGCAGGTCGCGGCGAAAGTCACGCAGGCCTGCCGCCACGGCCGCCACCGTGCGGGCCATCCCGGCCGCGTCAATGACCAGCACCACCGGGGCGCCCAGCAGCGCGGCGAGTTCGGCGGTGGAATGCTCGTCGCTGGTGGGGTCCCGGCCGTCGTACAGGCCCATCACGCCCTCCAGAACGCTGAGGTCGGCGCCCTGGGCCGCGCGGGCAAACAGCTCGCGGGTGCGCCCTGGGCCCAGCAGAAACGAATCGAGGGTGCGGGTCGCCTGGGCGGCGGCGCGGGTCAGGTGGGTGGGGTCCAGGTAATCCGGGCCCAGTTTGAAGGGCTGCACCCGCAGCCCGCGCGCCCGCAGCGCGAGGCACAGCAGCGCCGCCACCGTCGTCTTGCCGCTGCCGGAATGCGGCGCGGCGATCACCAGGCGCTTCACCGGGCGCCGCCGTGCAGATGAGCGGCCTGGGCGATGCCAGCCAGGGTGGGAGGTACCGGCCAGCAAAGGCGGTCTGTCCCGCTCGGGGAAGCAGGGCTGGGGGCACGCCGCAGGGGGGCCAGGGCAGGCAACAGCAGAGGAAGGCAGGGCATGATCAGGACTCCGGTGGACGCGTTGATGCCCACGATTCTAGCGGGGGCCGGCGTGCCCCGTTCCGGCGGACACGGCGTTGGTGGTCCAGCGGGAAGCCAGATGACGCGCCCACCGCGTGACCCGCTCCGGGCATGATGGGGCATGCCCTCTGCTGAGCCCCTCCCCCAGTCGTCGCCTACGGTCGAGCGGGTCAGCACGCTGGAACTGTTTCTGGACCTGGTGTTCGTGTTCACCGTGACCCAGCTCACGTCGCTGGTGGCCTCGGCGCGCGGGCCGGCCGATGAGATCAAGGCGGCGCTGGTCTTCCTGCCCATCTGGTGGATTTACAGTGGCTACGTCTGGCCCACGGCGCGGGCCGGGACGCCTGGCACCTGGCGCTGGGGCTGGCCCTGTACCTGCTGGGCGACACCCTGTACCGCCACCTGCTGCAGCTGGGGCCCCGGGGCGTGCGGCTGGGGGCGGCAGGTCTGGCGCTGCTGACCCTTCCCCTGGGCCACGCGGCCGGGGGTCTGGTGCAGCTGGCCGCCTGCGTGGCGCTGGTGGTGGCCACCCTGCTGGTCGAGGCGCGGCTGCCCAGCTCAAGGGGTGACCTCAAAGCGTCTTGACCTGGCCCCGCTTGACTTCGAGCGCACTCGAAGGCGTACGGTGCCCCCATGGCCCAGCCCCCGCTGCCCCTCAGCATTCAGGACGCCGCCGCGCACCTCGGCGTCAGTGCCCACACCCTGCGCTACTACGACCGCGAAGGGCTACTGGCCGTGCCGCGCGGCGGTGGGGGCGAACGCCAGTACACCAGCGCAGAACTGGGCCTGCTACGCATGCTCATTCGCCTGCGCCGCACCGGCATGGGCATGGCCGGCCTGCGCGAATTCAGCCGCCTGATCCAGCTGGGCGAGGCCGGCGTGCCCGCGCGCCGGGCGCTGCTGGTGGCCCACGAACAGGCGGTCGCCGCGCGGCTGGAAGCCATGCAGGGCGACCTGCAGGCCATCCGCGAGAAGATCGCGCTGTATGACCGCCTGCACCCGGAGGTGGCCCCTACCTCCGCCCCGCTGGCCGAGCCCGTGACGTCCTGACCCTCACCCCCTTTTTGCCCCACCCCGCCCCCAAGGAGGCCCCCCATGACCCGTCCCGCCACCCCCCTGCCTACCCGCCGCCTGCGTGACCTCACCGTGTCTGCCCTGGGTCTGGGCTGCATGGGCATGAGCGCCTTTTACGGTCCCCGCGACCAGGACGAGAACCGCCGCACCCTGGACCGCGCCCTGGACCTAGGCGTGACCTTCTACGACACCGCCGACATGTACGGCCCGCACACCAACGAAGAACTGTTAGGCGACTGGCTGCGCGGCAAGCGCGACCGGGTGGTGCTGGCGACCAAGTTCGGCATTGTGGCCGACCCCAGCGCGCCGGGCGGACGGCGCGTCAACGGCCGCCCCGAGTACGTCCGCCAGGCCGCCGAGGCCAGCCTGAAGCGCCTGCAAACCGATCACATTGACCTGTACTACCTGCACCGCGTGGACGCCGACACCCCCATTGAGGACACCGTGGGTGCGATGGCCGAACTGGTGCAGGCCGGCCTGGTGCGCGCCCTTGGCCTCAGCGAAGTCCACCCCGACACCCTGCGCCGGGCCCACGCGGTGCATCCCATCACAGCCCTGCAAAGCGAATACTCGCTCTGGACGCGCGACCCCGAACAGGGCGTGCTGGCAACCTGCCGTGAACTGGGAGTGGGGTTCGTGCCCTACAGCCCGCTGGGGCGCGGTTTCCTGACCGGGCAGATCCGGCGCCCGGAAGACCTGGCCGAGGACGATTTCCGCCGCCACAACCCCCGCTTCCAGGGCGAGGCCTTTGGGCACAACCTGGCGCTGGTGGCCGCCGTGCAGCGCCTGGCCGCCGAGAAGGGCTGCACGCCGTCGCAACTGGCGCTGGCCTGGGTGCTGGCCCAGGGCGAGGACCTGGTGCCCATTCCCGGCACCAAGCGGGTGAAGTACCTGGAAGACAACCTGGGCGCCCTGAACATCCACCTGTCGCCCGACGAGCTGGCCACTCTGGACGCCGTCTTTCCACTCGGCGCCGCGCAGGGTGACCGCTACCCGGATATGCGCACCGTCAACCGCTAAAACGCTGTTCCACAGCATGCAGCCCACTCCCTTTGACCGGAGTGGGCTGGGTTGTTTTGCTGCGGTGGGGTACCCTAGCCCGGCAGTTTCAGGCTCAGGCGGGCGCGCAGGTCACGCACCACGGTGGCCTTCTGCCCGCTGCTGATGCCCTTGATGGCCCAGGCCTTGATTTCCAGCGGATCTTCCAGGCCCTCGTCCAGGGCCAGCCGCAGGGTGTCCAGTTCCTGCAACTTCAGGTCATTGCGCAGCAGGAAGGTCAGGGTGCGCATCACTTCTTCCACCTGTTTCTCGCGGGGCTGGGCCCGCAGGCGGACATCTTCATCCACTTCCTCCTCAGAAGCCCCAGAAGGGGTCTCGAAGAGGGTGGGCTGAGGATTTCCCCGTGCCCCTTTCCGCTGGGCCTTAGAGGCCGGTTTCTGGGCCGGCATGGGCTCCTCGGGAATCAGATACTTGCCTGGGTTCTTCAGGACATCCACGAAGAAGGCAGGTTTCGAGCGGGGTTTGTAGCCAGTGCCCAGGATGACTTTGCAGCGGTCCACGGCGTCTTCCACCGCGCCCTCGCCGTGTTCGCGCACCAGTTGCAGGGCGCGGGTCTGTGTCACGCCCAGTTCGGCCAGTTCCTGCAGGAGTGCCGGGTCAGGTGGAATGAAGGCCTCGCCGAAGGTGTACTGCAGCATTTTTTTCTTGCCGCGCCCCAGGTACTCCACGCTTTTCAGGAAGCCCTTTTCCAGCAGTTCTTCGTGCGCCGCGTCCAGGGTGCGCTGGGCCATGCTGGGGCGGTCGGTCACGATCTTGCAGGCTTCGGCCCATTCCATCAGCCCCACCTGATAGGCCATCGCCACAGCGTCCGGGTTTTCGGGGTCGCGGCGCTGGGCATCCAGCAGGCGGTACAGCGCGCGGGTGGGGGGGCGGCGCAGTGTCTGCATGAACGACAAGTCCAGCGACTTCAGGTAACCCGCGCGCACACTGCGGGCAATCTCCTGCGGCAGCGTGATCTGCAGCACGCTGGTGGCGTCCAGCTTGTCCGCCTGCCCCGAGGTGAAGGCGATGCGGTCAATGTACCGGAAGTTCACGTTGGTCCAGCGCCCACGCGGGTGGTCGCGCCAGCCCTCAGAGATGAAGTAGGTCGTGGTGGTCAAACGTTTGAGGCTTTCGTCCAGGGCGCTGTAGTACCGGCCGCTGGTGTCCAGACCCGCCATCTGCAGCAACTGGTAGGGCGTGCAGGTCACCACGCCGTCAGGGGGCGAGCCCTGATCAATGTACAGGTTGACCAGGGCCGCGCTGATATCAGTGTCAATGCCGTGTGGAACGCCGTATTCGGGCAGGGCCTGGCAGGTCACCCGGTAACGGCGGTCGCCGTCTTCGAGTTCCACGCTCCAGTCGCGGTAGTCGGCGGGGATGCGTTCTTGCACGCTGATCAAGCTCAACCGGGCGATGTTGAGTTCGTCGAAGCGTTTGATTCCCTTGTCTGCCACTGCCCCCCCTGTTGTTGTTTTTCTTTTAGATCTTTTTATCTGTTTAAAAGATATATGTTGACAACAACAAGCGGCCGGGTCGCCCCCGCGCCAGGACGGCGTTTTCGGGGTAAAACGGCGCAAGTTGTCCGATAGTTTGGCGCAAGTTGTCCGATAGTTTTGACCCCTTTTCGGCGCAAGTTGTCCGATAGTACCCAGGCAAACGGCGCAAGTTGTCCGATAGTTTTGGCGCAAGTTGTCCGATAGGTCGACCTTGGAAACGGCGCAAGTTGTCCGATACCCATAGAGCAAAACGGCGCAAGTTGTCCGATAGTTGAGGCGAAAACGGCGCAAGTTGTCCGATAGGTCGAGTAACACGGCATCTACTGAAATTGCGGCCGTCCTAGACAGCTCTACCGTAAAAACGGCGCAAGTTGTCCGATAGTCGGCCCTTTGAAAACGGCGCAAGTTGTCCGATAGGTAGAATTAAGGATAGAGGCATAATTTAAACTGAATAATTTGTTATTAACAGATAAAACGCCCCTGTTTTCCTCACTCCTTGCCTGATGGTCTGTCAGCTTCACCACCTTCTGCCGCATGCCCCACCTCCTTCTCCGAAGTGACCTCCCGCCTCATTGGAAAATGGCGCAAGTTGTCCGATACCTCTCCAGTCTGCTCGTCATGTGACGAGCACCCCACCTCTAGAGGCAGCGAAAATCCAGAAAACGCGCTAGGCTGGGGCTCAATGCGCACACTGACGCTTTTCAATCATGCCGGCGGGGTTATGAAATCCAGCCTGACCCGCGATGTGGGCCACACGCTGGCGGCGGCCGGGCAGCGGGTGCTCCTGATTGACCTGGACCCGCAGGCCAACCTGACCGACTGGCTGGGCGTCAGCGGGGTAACGCGCGATCAGACGGTGTTCAACACTGCCACGCGGGGCGACGGGCTGCCCACGCCCATTCGCGTTCATGACCTGGACGTGCTGCCCAGTGATGTATCGCTGGCCCTGGCCGAAGGGCAGATGCTGGGCGTGGTGGGCGCCCACCTGCACCTGCGGCAGGCCCTGGCCGAGTGGAAGGACCGCTACGACGTGGTGCTCATTGACAGCCCCCCCAGTCTGGGGCAGCTGTCCATTCTGGGCGCGCTGGCGGCGGATCACCTGATTGTGCCGGTGCCCACCCGCCAGAAAGGCATGAATGCCCTGGCTGGTCTGGGCGAGGCGATGGCCACCTACCGCAAGCTGCGGCCCGATCTGACTGTGGCGCTGTACGTGCCCACCCTATACGACGCGCGGCGCTCGCACGACCGCGAGGCCTACGCCGCCCTGAAGGAGTTGCTGAGTCCATTGGCCAGCCCCATTGCCGACCGGGGGGCCGTCTGGAATGACAGCGCCAGCGCCGGCCAGCCAGTGGGCGTGTATGCGCCGGGCAGCCCGGTCCACCGCGACGTGCTGCGGGTAACGGCCGAAATTGCCCGGGCCACGGGCTTGAACGTGGAGATTGAAGGGGCACCAGTATGACCCGCAAAGCCCGGCCGGTCATCGGCGCGCGTCTTAGTGGGCTGGTGGCGGGGGTAGACGCCCTGGCCCAGCCGGCGGCCACCACGCTGGCGGTGGGGCAACTGCGCCCCGGGACCTTCCAGCCCCGGCTGCACTTCAGCGAACAGAGTCTGGCCGACCTGACCGCCAGCATTCAGGAACAGGGGGTGCTGCAGCCGCTGCTGGTGCGCCCGGTGGGCAGCGGCTACGAAATTGTGGCGGGGGAACGCCGCTGGCGGGCGGCGCAGCAGGCCGGCCTGGGCGAGGTGCCGGTGCTGATTCGCACGCTGGATGACCGCGAAGCCCGGCTGGCAGCGGCGGTGGAAAACCTGCAGCGCGAGGACCTGAACGTGATGGAAGAGGTGCGCGCGAAACTGCAGGTGGCCGCTGTGACCCTGGGCGTGCCCGAGGACGCCGCCGTGGCCCGCATGTTCGCCCTGGACCGTGCCCCGGACGCCGAACCAGAGCTGGTTTCTGCCCTGGACACGGCCTTCAGCGCCCTGGGCCGCGAATCCTGGCGCAGTTTTATTCGCAACCGGGCGGCACTGCTGAACCTGCCGGAGGACGTGCAGGCCGCCGTGCGGGCGGGTCTGGACTACCGCAAGGCGCTGGTAATCGGCCGCGCTGAAGTGAACGAGCGGCCAGAGCTGATTCAAGAGGCACTGGCGGGCGCCACCGTGGCCCAGTTGCGCGACCGGGTGCGCGGCCAGAGCCCGCAGGCGGCGCCGGACCTCTCGCAGGCGGTGGCCCGACAACTCCGTGACCGCCGTGCCCTGGCCCGGCTGGACGACCGGCGCCGCGCCAAGGTGCAGAAACTGCTGCACCAGCTGCAGGAACTGTTGGCCCAGGAGTAGTCCATAGGTCTTGGGGGCTGGCTGATTGGAGCAACTCCATCAGCCGGCCCCTGGACCCTTGTGCCCCTCTCCCCTACCGGCTCTGCGTATCGGCCGCGTCGCGCAGGGCGTCGCCCAGGAAATTGAAGGCCAGCACCGACACCACGATCAGCGCCCCGGGCAGCAGCAGCCACGGGTAAAGGTTCAGCGTCTCGAAATTCTGCGCGTCCTTGAGCAGCAGGCCCCAGCTGGTCATGGGCTCCTTGATGCCCAGGCCCAGAAAGCTCAGGGCGCTCTCGCCCAGGATGTAGCCGGGCAGGGCCAGGGTGGCCGTCACGATCAGAAAAGACGACAGGTTCGGCATGATGTGCCGCAGGATCACCCGCAGGTCGCTGCCGCCCAGGGCGCGGGCCGCCTGCACGTAGTCCACGCCGCGCGCGCCCATCACCTGCCCGCGCACCACCCGCGCCAGCCCCGCCCAGCCGATCAGGGCCAGCACCGCCACAATGCCCAGGTACACCCAGGTGGACGGCCACTTGGCGGGAATGACGGTGGAGAGGGCCAGCAGGATGGGCAGGCGGGGAAATGAGAGCAGCACCTCCACCAGCCGCTGAATCACGTTGTCCACCCAGCCGCCAAAGTACCCGCTGACGCCGCCCAGCACGATCCCAATGGCGAACGAGATCAGAATGCCCACCAGCCCCACGGTCAGCGACACCTGCGAGCCCACCAGCATGCGCGACAGCAGGTCGCGGCCGAATTTGTCGGTGCCCAGCAGGAAAATGG
Organism: Deinococcus multiflagellatus; assembly: GCF_020166415.1. Classification (NCBI taxonomy): domain Bacteria; kingdom Thermotogati; phylum Deinococcota; class Deinococci; order Deinococcales; family Deinococcaceae; genus Deinococcus; species Deinococcus multiflagellatus. The sequence goes on along the minus strand of NZ_JAIQXV010000006.1, from coordinate 56,131 downwards.
TGCCGCCCTGCACCCCGAACAGGTGCCACAGGCTGCGAAACACGCCCAGGAAGGTGTAGCCGAATTCTGCCGGGTCCTCTCCACGCACGAAGAACAGGATGGGCAGCGGGCGGCTGCGGTCCTCGCTGAAGGTGCTGGCGAAGGTGACGGGATCGCGGACCTTTTTGAAGCCGTACACAAAGGGGCGCATGAGCTGGCCGTTGTGGACCACATGCACCGCCTGGGGCCGCTGGTACGGCGCTTCTTCGTGCTGCGCGGTGATGGAATACGGCGCCAGAAAGCCGGCCAGCAGCGCCACCAGATACAGCGCCCCCAGCACCCAGGCACTGAGGACCCCGGCGCGGTTGCGGCGAAAGCGGCGCAGGGCCAGCGCCAGGGGGCTCTGGCGTTGGGCGCCCGTGGCCGTGACAGGGACCGCTGTCATCAGTCGAACCTCACGCGGGGGTCGGCCCAGGCCAGGGCCAGATCGGCCAGCAGGTTACCCAGCAGCAGCAGCAGGGCGCTGAACATCAGCAGGGTCATGGCCACGAACTGGTCCTTGTTCAGCAGGGCGTCGTACAGAAAGGGGCCGATGGTGGGCAGGTTCAGCACGATGCTGGCGATGATGGTGCCCGAAATCAGCCCTGGCAGACTCAGGCCCGCAAGGCTGATGAGCGGATTGACCGCGTTTCTGGCCGCGTGTCCCCACAGCACCCGCCGCGCGGCCAGCCCCTTGGCGTGGGCGGTGCGCACGTAGTCCTGGTGCAGCACGTCCAGCAGGGAGGCGCGCATCTGCCGCATCAGGCCCGCCACGCCCTCCAGGCCAATGGCGATCATGGGAATCCACAGGTGCGACAGCAGGTCCAGCACCTTGGCCCCGCTCCAGGGCGCGTCAATGTACTGCGGGCTGAACAGGCCGCCCACGTTCGTACCGCCCAGGTTCAGCACCAGCGCGATCAGGAGCAGCGCCACCAGAAAATCCGGCGTGGCGAGGCTGATGTAGCCCAGGAAATTCAGCACCGTGGCCCGCTTGCGGTGGTGGTGAATGGCGGTGTAGATCCCCAGCGGCACGGCAATCACCCACGACACCAGCAGCGTGAGCACCGCCAGAAAGACGGTCCAGCCCAGCCGTTCCCAGATCAGGCTGCCCACCGGGCGCCCGTTGGCAAACGAATAGCCGAAATCGCCCTCGGTGACAATGCCGCGCACCCAGTTCAGGTACTGCGCCCACAGCGGCTGGTCCAGGCCCAGCTGGCGCGTCATGGCCTGCAGCGATTCGGGCGTCACGCGCGGGTCTTCGCGGAACTGGTCCAGAAAACTGCCGGGCTGCAGCTGAATCACCGCAAAGCACACCACGCTGATCAGCAGCAGCGTGGGCACCATGCCCAGCAGGCGGCGCAGGGCGTAGGTCAGCACGGCGGGGATGTCGGATGTGGGTCGTGGGGTGTGGGAAAAAGCAAAGGCAACTCCTTGTGGGGTCAATACGGAAGGGGGGGCGGCGCGGTGGTGGGCCACTTCAGCCCACAACCCACAGCCCACCCCCTACAACCTCTACTTCTGATAGATCAGCGGCACCGGGTTGTAGCCCGGAATCACGCCCAGGTTGTACACGTAGTTGCCGTACTTGTTGCTCACGGCGCCGATGTTTTCGGGCTTGGCGATGGGGGTCACGGGGAGGTTCTGGGCGAATAGCAGCTGCCAGCGGGTGTACAGGGCCTTGCGGGCGCTGGCGCTGGGCTCTACGGCCGCCTTGTTGAAGATGTCGTAGATTTCCTTTTCCCAGGGGGCCATCTTGGCCGTGTTGGCGGGGTCGCCGTCTTTGGCTGGCTGGGGGGCGCGGTGCCAGTAGTACAGGCTGCCGCCGGGCTGCCAGATGGGGCGGCGCAGTTCGGGGTCAGGCTGGTCGCCAAAGGCGTGCAGGATCATTTCCCAGTCGCCGCTCTGGCCGGTGGCGAGCAGGCGGCTGGAGAGAATGCCCTTCAGGTTCACCTTCACGCCCACCTTGGCGAAGTCGCTTTGCAGGATGGTGGCAATGGGCGGGTACACCGCTGAATCGGTGCCGTACGTCAGGTCAATTTCGAGGGGTTGACCGTTCGGCAGCAGACGGATGCCGGCCGCGTTCTTGCGGTTCAGGCCCATTGCGTCCAGCGCCCGCCCGGCCGCCGCCAGATCAAATTCGCCCAGCTGGCGGGTGGTGTTCACATAAAAGGCCTTGTTGGCCGGCGCCACGCCGTGCCCCGGCAGGCTGGCAAGCCCGTTGTACACGCTGTCAATGATGCGCTCGCGGTTAACCGCCAGCTGCATGGCGCGGCGGAAGCGCACGTCGCTGAACACCTTGGCCAGCGCGGGATTCTTGGCGTCGAAGTTGTAGGCCACGAAGGGCGGGCTGCCAAACAGCGCGGTGGAGCGCACCACCTTGAAGGGCGCGCCCGCCACTTCCTTCTGCTTCAGGTCGGGAAACTGCGCGCCGCTGATGTTCAGCTGGTCGAGGTTCCCCGCCAGAAACTGCGCCACCTGGGCCTGGGGGTCACGGATGATCAGGAATTCCAGCTTGTCGAGGTAGGGCAGCTTGGTGCCCGCCGCGTCCACCTTCCAGTAGTTGGGGTTGCGGGTGAGGGTCACTTTCTGCCCGGCGGTGTAGTTCGCCAGTTTGAAGGGCCCGGTGCCCACCACCTCGCCCTCCGCCACGTTGGTGGGCCACGCCCCGTTGATGTCGGCAGGCTTGGCGCCGTTCTCCTGGCCGTACTTGGCCAGCTTGTGCTGCGGCATGATGAAGTAGCGCTGCTGCAGCAAGAAGGCGGGCGCTGGGCGCGGCAGGGTAAAGCGCACCGTCATGGCGTCCACCTTGGCAATGGTCACCGCCTCGCCGCCCAGTTTGAAGTTGCCCGGGTCACCAGCGCGGGCTTCAGGGTTCATGATCATGTTCTTGTAGGTGAAGATCACGTCGTCGGCGTCGAACGCCTGGCCGTCGCTCCACTTCACGCCCTGCCGCAGCTTGAAGGTGTACACCTTGCCGCCTTCGCTGATGGTCCAGCTTTCGGCCAGCGCGGGCTCGATCTTGTAGGTGGCGAGGTTAAATTCCACCAGTCCGTCGAACATCTGCTGCGAGATCAGGCCCAGGTTGTTGTCAATCACCCCGTAGTAAAAGAGGCTCTGGGGGCTGTCGCCCAGCGGCAGGGTGTACGTGCCGCCACTCTTGCCGGCGGTCACCCCAAGGGCGCCCAGGCCGGTCATCTTCTTGGGGGCGGCGTGCGCGGCGCCCAGCAGGCTGAGCGACACCAGGGTCAGGAAACGGGCAGCGCGGCTTACATGCATGGCAAACCTCCGAAGCACTTGAACGGCAGCAGGGCCAGCGGCGGCCAGGGCCCGCCGCCCACCAACTTGTCAGACACCCCAGCCTAAGACCAATCGCAGGCCACTTGCAACCTCTGGGCAAAGTGGTTCAGGAGTGGTACGGTCTGGGGCGATGCTCCTGTCTTCTCTGTCCCTGGATTCGGCGAGCGCCACCCCGGTGTATGTCCAGGTGGCGCAGGGGCTCGCGCAGCGCATCGAAAGCGGGCAGCTGCGCGCCGGCAGCGCCCTGCCTGCCGAACGGGAACTGGCCGCTGCGCTGGGGGTGTCGCGGGTCACGGTCCGTCAGGCCCTGGCGCTGCTCTCGCAGCAGGGCCTGCTGACCCGGCGCCACGGCAGCGGCACCTTTGTCACGCCGCCGCCCCGGCCGGGCGAGCTCCCCAGCCGCACCCTGGGGCTGCTGTCTTCCTTTTCCGAGGACGTGCGCTCGCGTGGGCAGGTGCCCGGGGCGCGGGTGCTGGGCTTCGAGCGCACGCGGCCCAGCGCCCAGGAAGCCATGAGCCTCGCCCTGTCGCCGGGCGAACTGGTTTACCGCCTGCGCCGGCTGCGCACCGCCGACGGCGAGCCCCTGGCGATTGAAGACTCCACCCTGCCGGCCGCCCTGGTGGGCGAGCTGCGCCCCGAAGAGGTGCAGGACGCCAGCCTGTACGCGCTGCTCTCGGCGCGGGCGCTGAGCCCGGCGCGCGCCATTCGCCACCTGCGGGCCTTGAACGCCGACCTGACCCTGGCGCCGCTGCTGGGGGTGCCGGTGGGCGCCGCGCTGCTCGCCACCGACCGGGTGTCGTGGCTCGCGGGCGGGCGGCCCATCGAGTACGCCCGCGCCCATTACCGGGGGGACCGCTACGACTTCGTGATGGAGTTGCAGGGCGGGGCATGAGTAGGCTCCTGGTGCAGCAAACGGGCGCTGGGCCCTTGCCCGGGTCCAGGGGCACGGCATGACCACCCGCCCCGCCCGCGTCCTGGGTTTAATGAGCGGCACCAGCGCCGACGGCATTGACGCGGCGCTCCTGGAACTGCCCGGCTGGCCCGCGCTGGGGGCGGGCGGGGCGGCAGCATGGCGTGGACGGCCGCCACTAACAGGCCCAGTGCCGCGTGGCCGGGTGCTGGCCCACACCTTCACGCCCTACCCGCCCGACCTGCGTGCCGCCGTGCTGCGCGCCGCGCGCAACGAGGGCACCCCCGCCGAGCTGACCCAGCTGCACTGGGCGCTGGGCGAGGCCCTGGCCCAGGCCGCTGCCCCGCTGGCCCCGGACGCCGACCTGATTGCCAGCCACGGCCAGACGGTGCAGCACCACCCCCGGCCCGATCCCGCTCGTGGCTGGGCGCGGCCCGCCACCCTGCAACTGGGCGAAGCGGCAGTGATTGCCGCCCGCACCGGCCGGCCCGTGGTGGCCGATTTCCGCCCCGCCGATCTGGCCGCCGGGGGCGTGGGGGCGCCGCTGGTGCCCCTGGCCGACTGGGCGCTGTTTGCCCAGAGTGGGGTGCGCCGGGCGCTGCACAACCTGGGCGGCATCAGCAACCTCACGTACCTGCCCGGGGTGGACCCGGCGGGGGTGCTGGCCTTTGACACCGGGCCGGCCAACTGCCTGCTGGACGAGGTGGCGGGCCGGGCCGGGCTTACGCACGACGAGGGCGGCGCGCTGGCCCGCGCGGGCACGGCGCATGGGCCCACCCTGGCCGCGTGGCTGGCCCACCCCGAGCTGGACATGCCACCGCCCAAGGCCACCGGGCGCGAGGTCTGGACCCTGGCGCGGCTGCCGCAGGCCGCCGACCTGGGCCAACCTGACCTGAGCCTGCCCGATCTGGCGGCCACCGCCGCCGCGTTCACCGCGCGCACAGTGGCCCAGGCCTACCGCCGCTGGGTACTGCCCCGGGGCCTGGACGAGGTGGTGGCCCTGGGCGGCGGCGCGCGCAACCCGGTCCTGATGGCCGCCCTGCGCGCTGAGCTGCCGGTGCCCCTGCGCACCGCCGCCGAGCTGGGCTGGACCGAACACGGCTTCACCGACGCCACCCGTGAAGCGGCGGCCTTCGCCTTCCTGGGCTACGCCCGCGCGCAGGGCTGGCCGGGCACGCTGCCGCACACCACCGGCGCGGCCCACGCGGTGGCCGCCGGCAAATGGATTCCCGCCTCGCCCACCGGAGCCTCCCCATGACCGAGCCTGCCCAGCCCCTGCGCCCCGACGCCCGCCGCACCGAAGGGGTGCACCCCGCGCACACCAATCTGGACACCCTGAGCACCTTGGAACTGGCCCAGACCCTCACCAGCGACCACGAGGTCGCGGTGCAGGCCGCCCGGCAGGCCGCGCCCCAGCTGGCCCGCGCCGCCGACGCCGCCCTGCCCCGCCTGGAACGCGGCGGGCGGCTGCTGTACGCCGGGGCCGGCACCAGTGGGCGCCTGGGGGTGCTGGACGCCTCTGAGTTACCGCCCACCTTCTCCTGGCCGCCCGAACGCGCCCTGGCCGTGATCGCCGGGGGCGAGCGGGCCATTCGCCACGCGGCCGAAGGTGCCGAGGACGATGAGGCGGCGGGCGCCCAGGCCCTGCATGCCCTGGCGCCCACCCCGGACGACGTGCTGATCGCTGTGGCGGCCAGCGGCACCACGCCCTGGGTGCTGGGGGCGGTGCGTGAGGCGCAGCGCCTGGGCGCCCTGACGGTCGGCCTGAGCAACAACCCAGATACACCTTTGCTGGCCCTCACCGATTGCCCGGTGCTGCTGGACACCGGCCCGGAACTGATCAGCGGCTCCACCCGCCTGAAAGCCGGCACCGCCCAGAAAATCGCGCTCAATACCCTGTCCAGCACGCTGATGGTGCGCCTGGGCAAGGTGTACGGCAACCTGATGGTGGACCTGCGCGCGGGCAACGCCAAGCTCGAAGGCCGCGCGCTGCGCCTGGTGATGCACGCCACCGGGGCGAGTGAGACGGCCGCCCGCGCCGCCCTGCAGGAGGCAGGCGGGCAGGTGAAACTGGCCGTGGTCTGCCTGCGCCTGGGGGTGGGTGTCCCTGAGGCGCAGCGTCGCCTGGAGGCCGCCGGGGGCCACGCCCGCGCGGCCCTGGGAGAAGCCTGAATGGCGCCCCTGATTCCAGCGCGCACGCACGCTCTGCTGGCGGCGGCGGTGCAGGCGCCCGGGGGCCCGTCGGGCGCGGCGCTGGGCGTGGTGGACCGGGCCGGGCAGCGCCAGACAGCCGTGCTGGGGCTGGCCCAGCGCGAGCCGCGGCCCGAGCCCCTGCCCGAAGACAGCTGGTGGGACCTCGCCAGCCTGACCAAGCCGCTGCTGACCGCCCGCGAGGTACTGCGCGCCGCCGAAGAGGGGCTGCTGGATCTGGACGACCCCCTGGGCCGCCACCTGCCGGACCTCGCCTGGATGCAGGACACGCCGCTGCGCACCCGCACGCTGCGCCAGCTGCTGACGCATACGGCGGGCCTGGGGCCCTGGACCAAGCTGTACACCTGGGGCGACGCGGCGACCATCCGCGCCCGCTTTCTGCAGGAACCCTGGCCGGTGGGTGAGGCCGGGCCCGTGCTGTACTCGGACCTGGGGTACGTGCTGCTGGGCCGCGTGCTGGAGCGGTTGCGGGGCCACCCGCTGCGCGCCTTTGCGCTGGACCCGGGTCTCGCCTTCACGCCGGACCCCGCCCGCACCGTGGCCACCGAGCAGTGCCTGTGGCGAGAGCGGTTGCTGCGCGGCGAAACCCACGACGAGAACGCGGCGGCCCTGGGCGGCGTGGCCGGGCACGCGGGGCTGTTTGGCACGCTGAGCGGCGTGCTGGGGCAGGCCGAAGGGCTGCTGCGCGGCGGCTGGCTTTCTCCGGCGGCGCAGGCCCTGGCCCTGCAGCCCCAGGTTCCCGAACGCACCCTGGCCTTTGTGCACGCCTGCCCCGGCTGGAGCGGCGGAAGCCTGTGCAGCCCGCAGGCGGTGGGCCACACCGGCTTTACCGGCACCGGGCTGTGGGTGGACCCTGGCCACGGCCTCGCCTGGGTGCTGCTCACCAACCGCGTGCACCCCACCCGCCACAGCGGCTTCGATATTCAGGGCCTGCGGCGGGCGGTGGGGAACACGTTGCTGGCAGGGCGGTAGGGGTTGGGGCAGAACTCCGGGACAGGTCGAGGGCGCAGAATCAAAGCAGGTCGAGCCGTCGAGGAGTCCAGCTGTCGAGGTGGGTTCTTCTCGACGGCTCGGCGCCTCCACACCTCGACCTCCCTCCAGGGCTAAGTACCTCGCCCCTCTCATTCCAACATTTCAGAAAAGCGCAGAAATGTTTCCATTCTCGGGGCGAGGCACTTTTTTCGCTTCTCGCTCCGCTCGGTTGATCAACAGCGAGCTACTTAACTGCCCCGGTACGTGCTGTAGGCCCACGGCGACACCAGCAGCGGCACGTGGTAGTGCGCGCCTGCGTCGGCCACGGTAAAGCGCAGGGTCACCACGTCCAGAAAGGGCGGCGCGTCCCCCGTCAGGTCGGCGAAATAGGGGGCCACAGCAAAGACCAGTTCGTAGGTGCCGACCTTCAGGGCGCCGCGCGCGATCAGGGGCTCGTCGGTGCGGCCATCGGCGTTGGTCACGGCCTCGCGCAGCAGTTCACGGTCCTGGCCCACGCGAAACAGCTGCACCCCAATGCCCGCGGCCGGGCGGCCCCGCGCGGTGTCCAGCACATGGGTGCTGAGCCCCGCGCCGCTCACGCGCGCTCCACCCAGCCCTCAATCACGCCGTAGGGCTCGGCGTCGGCGTGAAAGATGGTGCCGGGGTTGTCCAGGCCGTAGCGTTCCAGCGGATACAGGATGTGGTGGCGGTTGGGAAAGGAAAAGTGGATGCGCTCAATCTCGGGGCAGCGGGTTAGCACCGCCTCGCCAATCCGGTACAGGGTGTGCTGCATGCTGGGCGAGTAGTGGTCGGGAAAGGTGTCCAGCAGCGCCTCGTACACGGCCGTCCACACGGCGTCGTAGTCGCAGTCGGCCACGGCGTAGGTCCAGCGGGCACTCACCACCGTGGCCAGAATGCGGTCCTCGGTGTCGGGCAGCGTGGTGTAGGCGTCCCGGTGAAAGCCAGCCCAGCCGCTCTGCGTGGTTTTCAGGATGTACAGCTCTTCCAGACCGCTTTCCACCGTGAAGGTCTGTCCGTCGCCCCAGACCGTGGCCGTGTGCTTGGGCATCTGGCGCACGAAGGCGTGGTCGTGGGGCTGCCCGCCGCTGACCATGCGCGCCCAGGTGTGCTGGGTAAAGGTCACGCGCGCGCCCTGCACCCGGGGCCCCTGGGTCACAAAATGTGTGATCAGATGCTTGCCAAAGGCCTCAATGCTGCCCGTCAGCCCGTCGCGGGCCAGGGCGTAAACGGTGTTGCGCATGGTGTCGGTGGCGACCAGCCCGGTGTTGTCACCATCGGTATGGGCGGCGTCAAAGTCACCGGTGACCGCCACGCGCACCTGCATATCCTTGATGTCGTGGCGCGGCCCGTCCCGGAACACCTTGAACAGCCGCACATCGGCCTTGCCGTAATTGTTCTCGCCCAGCTTGACCTTCACCGTCATGGCAGGTTCCTCCTGTGAGGTGGGGGCCGGCGCGCCGCCGGGCTGAATCAGGTCCAGCACCCGCAGGCGGGCAATGCGGCCAATCTCATGCAGGGCCGCCGCCCGTTCCTGTTCGGGGCTGTGGGTCAGGCGGCGCCGGGCCCCCTCGAAAATGCTGGCCTTGGTGTGTTCGCGCACGCACACCACGTAGGGCATGGCAAAGCGCGCGTGGTACGCGGCGTTCAGCGCCTGGAACTCGGCGTATTCGTCCGGGCTCAGGCGGTCCAGGCCCGCGCTCGCCTGCTCGCGGGTGCTTTCGGGGGTCAGGTCGCCGGCCAGCGCGGCCTTGCCGGCCAGATCGGGGTGCGCGCGGATCAGGGCCAGTTGGGCCTCTGGAGAACCGGCCTGGGCCGCCTGGGCAAAGGCCTGGGCGACGGCTTCAGCACTGCGGTACGGCCGCCCCGCCGCCACCTGCGCGGCGTAGTGCGGCGAATGTTCCAGCACGCCCGCAAAGTGGGCGGCGAAGTCTTCCGGGCTCAGGGCATTCAAGGTGGAAAGGGGCAGCGCGTGGGGGGCCAGGGCAAACGCTCCAGTCGTCCGCAGGACGGGGGCAGGGAGAGGCGGGGAAGAGGAACACCTGGGGGCACGGCGCCGCCCCCCAGGCAGAGTCAATGGTGGCTGGCCCGAGCATAGCGGATGGCCCGCCGGGCACGGGGTCTCTGGACCTCTGGGCGGGGCTGCAAACTTGGCGCCCACCATTCGGGGGCCCCCGCCGCAGCGCCCGGCCCAGTGCGTATAGTGCGGCAATGACTGCCCCTCTCCCCTGCCCTGGCGCCCGCCGGGTTCGCCCCGCCTCGCGTGCCCGGCAGCGATGAACCGTCCTTTTCATGTGCTGCTGGTGGACGACAACCCGGCCGACCTGCTGCTGGCCCAGGAGGTCTTTGCCGAGCACGCCAGCGAGATGCAGGTGGACACCTGCCGCAGCGGCCCCGAGGCGCTGGACACCCTGCGCCGACAGCCCGAGTTGCCGGACGTGGTGATTCTGGACGTCAATATGCCGGGCATGTCCGGCTTTGAGGTGCTGCAGGCCATGAAGGACGACGCGCGTCTGCGCTGCATTCCGGTGGTCATGCTCTCCACCTCTTCACAGCCCGATGACATCGAGCGGGCTTACACCTTCCACGCCAGTTCGTACATGGTCAAATCCAACAGCTTTCAGGCATTTCTGGAACAGGTGGACGCCTTTGTGGGGTTCTGGCGCCAGAGCCGCACCACCAACTGGCCCAAGCGCGTCGGCCGCTAAGGACCTCGCCCCTTCCATTTCAACGTTTCAGAAGAGCGCCGAAACGTTTCCATTCTCGGTGCGAGATACTTTTTTCGCCTCTCGCTCTGCGGCGCAGCTGTTCCAGCCCGCTCGGTTGATCTCAAGATCAACAGCGAGTGACTTAGCCCAGGCCCGCGGTCAGACGTTGTGCCGGGTGTGTAGCCTTTTCGGGAGAGCACCGAACAGTCGCACTATGAGGGGCAACGTCCTTTTTTCGAGACCCGCTTCGCTCGGTTGATCTCAAGGTCAACGTCGAGGTTCTCAGCTGAGTTCGACTGTCAGGGGCTGGTCTGAATGCGTCTTGGGAACCAGCGTCACGGGATGGCCCTGCACCTTCAGGCAGGTTTTGCCCCCCAGAGTGCGTACGCTGAGGGCCACCGCCTGTCCTGGGGGCAGGCAGCGCTCATCGCTGCTGAGCACCTCTCCAGTGAGGGCGGCGGCAGAATCACGGCGAATGGCGATCATGGGGCACCTCCGACTTGGGAAGTCTGTGCGGGTCCTGTGGCCTTTCATACGGACTGCCGTCCATTTCCGGAACATCCAGGAAAGAACTGGATGTTCCTCTCCTGCGGAGCCTTCCAGGTCCAATTCCCGGAAATCCGTATTTTTTCCTTCTCCCTCTGGTCGGAAAAATTCCATAACCCGTTACGGAATTTTTCGGAAGCCGTATCAGTCCCGCTCGCCTTACGGTGCATCGCCTGCGTGACAGCGCCATGCCCGCGCCATGAACAGGGCCCAGGGACCGCGCTCATGGGCAGGTCAGCTGGGCCAAAAAAACGCGCCCAGATGGGCGCGCTCCCTGATAGAGGGGAAGTTTACAGGTTGCCCTTGAGGGTGCTGGCGACCTTGAAGGCCACCTTCTTGCCGGCCGGGATCTGGATCTTCTCGCTGGTGCCGGGGCGCACGCCGGTGCGGGCGGCGGTGGCCTTGACGCTCAGGGTGCCCAGGCCGGGCAGGCCCACGCTCTGGCCGCCACGGATGGCGCCCACAACCACGTCCAGCATGGCGCTGACGGCTTCCTCGCTCTGCTTCTTGGTCAGACCGGTGCGGTCAGCGACCATTTCCACGAGCTGGGTCTTGGCGACCTTGTTGCTCTCGCCAGCGGCGCGCTTGGGGGCGGCGGCTTTGGCGGCGGGAGCGGCCTTGGCCGCAGTCTTTTTGGCGGGGGCTTTCGCAGACTTTTTCGTCATGGTGAGCAGCATGACATATGACGCGCCGCTTGGGAAGGGGGGATGGGGGCGCGAATGCCCACCAGCACGCCCTTTTTAAAGGAAGCATTGGGAAAAACCGCGTTCTGAAGGGCCTTTTGAGGACTTGCTAAGGAATGCCGTGCAGCACGGAAGAACTTCCCCTTGCTCCGGCCGGGGGCCCAGCGGGCGCGCCAGGGCAAGACGTGACGCGGCGCTGACAATCGCCCGGCACACTGCGCGCCATGAAGAAGATGTTTGCTCTGGCCGCCGCCCTCGCCGTCACCACGGCCGCCGCGCAGTCCACCCTGACCGGCGCGGGCGCGAGCTTTCCCTTCCCCCTGTACAGCAAGATGTTTGCCGAATACAAGAAGGACAAGGGCGTCACCGTGAACTACCAGTCCGTGGGCAGCGGCGCGGGCCAGAAGCAGATTCTGGAGCGCACCGTGGACTTTGCGGGCAGCGACAACCCCATGAGCGACGACGCCATGAAGGACGCCCCCGGCAAGCTGCTGCACATCCCCACCGCCATTGGCGCCGTGGTGCCTGCCTACAACCTGCCCGGCGTCACCACGCCCCTGAAGTTCACCGGCAAGGTGCTGGCCGACATCTACCTGGGCAAGATCAAGACCTGGAACGACAAGGCGATTGCCGCCCTGAACCCCGGCGTGACCATTCCCCCGCTGCCCATCACCGTGGCCCGCCGCAGCGACGGTTCCGGCACCACCTACGTGTTCTCCGACTACCTGAGCAAGGTCAGTGGCGAGTGGAAGAGCAAGGTGGGCGTGGGTAACGCCCTGCAGTGGCCCGTGGGCACCGGCGCGCGCGGCAATGACGGCGTGGCAGGCATCGTCAAGAGCACCCCCGGGGCCATTGGCTACGTGGAACTGGTGTACGCCAAGCAGAACAAGCTGCCCTTCGGCAGTCTGCAAAACCGCGCGGGCAAGTTCGTGGTGGCCGACAACGGGCCCGCCGCCGCCGCCGCGCTGGGCGTGGTGATTCCCGCCGACACCCGCGTCAGCCTGACCAACAGCGCCAACCCCGAGGCCTACCCGATTGCCAGCTTCACCTACGTGATCTTCTACCAGGAGCAGAAGTACGCCGGGCGCACCCAGGCCCAGGCCAAGGCCCTCAAGGACCTGCTGCTGTGGATGATCAGCACCGGCCAGGGCTTCAACGAGGGGCTGGACTACGCCAAGCTGCCCACGAACGCGGCCAACAAGGCCAAGAGCATCATCGGCAAGATGACCTTCGACGGCAAGAAACTCTAAGCGGACCATCCACGTTGGCGGCGCTGCGCAGGCTTCTGTGCAGCGCCGCCCTCTGCTATGGGCGTGCGGGCTGCCCCTGCCCCTCATACGGAACTCAATGGACTGCACACCCGTTCGAGCCACGCGGTGGCCCCCTCACCCTTCCGTCGCTCCGCTCCTCCTTCCCTCTCCCACCAGGGGAGAGGGCAAGACGGCAAGCGGTCGCCAGGGAGGCACGTCCTCTTCAGCCCGTATCAGGCGGGGGGGCTGACGCTGCACTGACAAATGCCCTGTGAACTGGGCGCTACGGCCCCGGAGGGGTCATGAACCCATGAGCGAACCCACCCAGACCCGTTCCCCACGCCCCGCTGCCCTGAGCAGCGCGTCGGACCGCCTGTTCCAGGGCCTGATTCTGCTGCTGGCCAGCGTGATCGTGCTGGTGTTTGTCCTCAGCCTCTACCAGCTGGGGCGCGAATCGTGGCCGGCCCTGTCGCGCTTTGGCCTGGGCTTCTTTACCGAACGCACCTGGAACCCGGTGGAAGGAACCTTCGGCGCCGTGGCCATGATCACCGGCACCCTGGTGACCAGCCTCGTGGCCCTGGCGATCAGCGTGCCGCTGGCGGTGGCCTCGGCGCTGTTTGTGGCCGAGTACGCGCCGAAATGGCTGGCCAACCCGGTGGGGTACCTGATCGAGCTGCTGGCCGCCGTGCCCAGCGTGGTGTACGGCCTGTGGGCCCTGTTCGTGATTGCGCCGATGCTGGGCCAGTGGCAGCTGACCTTCTTCAACCCCCAGACCCACCCCGAGCGCGTGGAGCTGTACACCAAGTGCGCCGCGCTGTGGGCCGAGAACAAGACCACGCTGCAGTGCTTTTTCGTGCCCAATGCGGGCGGCGGGCGCGGGCTGGCGCTGGCCATCATCATCCTGACCGTCATGATTCTGCCCTACACCGCCTCGGTGGCGCGCGACGTGATCCGGCTGGTGCCCCAGGACCAGCGCGAAGCCATGTACGCGCTGGGGGCCACCAAGTGGGAAGTGATCTCCCGGGCCATTCTGCCCTACGCCCGCGCGGGCATTCTGGGCGGCGTGATTCTGGCGCTGGGGCGCGCGCTGGGTGAAACCCTGGCCGTGGCGATGGTGATTGGCGACAGCCAGGACATCCTCAAGAGTTTCTTTGGCAACGCCAGTACCATGGCCTCGGTGATTGCCAACCAGTTCGGGGACGCGCAGGAAACCCTCCACCGCTCCAGCGTGGTGACCCTGGGCCTGACCCTGTTTGTGCTCAGCGTGGCCGTGAACTTCGTCGCCCGCCTGATCATCGCGCGCCTGACGCCCAAGGGGATTCAATGATGAGCGCCGCTTCTTCGTCCCCGGCCCGCCGCCACGCCCTCAGCCCGGCGCGGCGCCTGCAAAACACCCTAATGGGCGGCCTGATCTTGCTGGCCACGCTGCTGGTGGTCGCGCCCCTGATCCTGATTTTTCTGTACCTGCTGCGCGAGGGCTTTGCGGCCATGTTCAACCTGGACTTTGCCCGCGCCCGTGAAGGGCTGGGGGCGGTGTTCAGCGGCGCCAACCTGGACTTTTTCACCAAGACCCCGGCCCCCGAAGGCGAGAAGGGTGGCGGCCTGGCCAACGCCATTCTGGGCAGCATCGAGATGCTGGCCATGGCCAGCGTGATCGGGGTGCTGGTGGGTGTGGCCGGCGGTATCTTCCTGGCCGAGTACCCGCGCCACCCCCTGATGCCCACCATCCGCATGGTGAGCGACGTGCTGGCGGGGATTCCCGCGATTGTGATGGGGCTGGTGGCCTACGGCCTGATCGTGCTGAAGTTCGGCTTTTCGGGGCTGGCCGGCGCCGTGGCGCTGGGCTTCCTGATGATGCCCATCGTGGTGCGCACCACCGAGGAAGTGCTGAAACTGGTGCCGCAGACGGTGCGCGAAGCGGGGCTGGCGCTGGGGCTGCCCAAGTGGCTGGTCACGCTGCGCATTGTGCTGCCCGCCGCCGCCGGGGGCATCATCACCGGCGTGATGCTGGCGCTGGCCCGCGTGGCGGGCGAGGCGGCCCCGCTGCTGTTCACGGCCTTTGGCAACAGCGCGGTCAACCTGGACCCCCGGGGGCCCATGAGCGCCCTGCCCCTGGAAATCTACCGGGGCGCCACCAGCGCCTACGACGAGAACCAGCGGCTGGCCAAGGCCGGCGCCCTGCTGCTCATCACCCTGATCTTTGTCACCAGCCTGCTGGCCCGGCGTGCCAGCCGCCGCAAATAAAAAGGAGCTGTTTCCTGTGTCCCCCATTCTCAGTGCCCAGAACGTCAACATCTACTACGGCGACAAGCAGGCCGTGCGCGGCGTGAACCTGAACGTGCAGCGCGGCACCGTCAACGCCCTGATCGGCCCGTCGGGCTGCGGCAAGACCACCTTTCTGCGGGCCATTAACCGCATGCACGACCTGACCCCCGGCGCGCGGGTGGAAGGCACCATTCTGCTGGACGGCGAGAACGTGTACGGCGCGGGCGTGGACCCGGTCGTCATGCGCCGCCGCGTGGGCATGGTGTTCCAGAAGCCCAATCCCTTTCCCACCATGAGCGTCTTTGACAACGTGGTTTCGGGCCTGAAGCTGGCCGGTATCCGCGACAGCCGGCGCCTGATGGACATCGCCGAGCGCTCCCTGCGCGGCGCGGCGCTGTGGGAAGAGGTCAAGGACCGCCTGAAGACCCCCGCCACGGGCCTCTCGGGCGGGCAGCAGCAGCGCCTGTGCATTGCCCGCGCGCTGGCCGTGGAGCCGGAAATCCTGCTGATGGACGAGCCCACCAGCGCCCTGGACCCTGCCAGCACCGCCAAGATTGAGGAACTGATGACCGGCCTGAAGCAGGTCACCACCATCATCATCGTGACCCACAACATGCACCAGGCCGCGCGTGTGTCGGACACCACCTCGTTCTTCCTGAACGGCGACCTCGTGGAGCACGGCGTGACCGACCAGATTTTCACCGCCCCGCGCGACGAGCGCACCGAAGCCTACGTGACGGGCCGCTTCGGCTGAACCAGAACAGCAACCCAGGGGCGTGGCGGGACACCTGCCACGCCTCAGCCGTTATCCTGCCTCTGTGAAAAGGGCAGTGGGCGGGCCAGCAGCGGTGGCGCGGCAGCAGCGGTGGCTGCTCGCCGCGCTGTGCCTGCTGGCCTCGTTCGCTTTTCTGGGCCGCACGACCTCGCCGGGCCTGGGGCTGCCCTCGCCCTTTCAGGCCATGCAGGTGGCAGAGCGCCAGGCCCCACAGCCGGCCCAGACCCAGGCCGCGTCTGCCCCGGCCCACGCCGGTCATCCCCCTGCCCACCGGGACATGGAGTCTGCCCCCTCGGCCCGCCCCGCGCTGACCCAGGCCGCGCCCAACGCGCCCCCGCACGGCCCAGCCCACGCGGCGGACCACGGTGCCCACTGCCCCTTTTGCTTCACGGCGGCCTTTGCCCTGGAAGCCGAAGGGGCGTTGTCGTTGGCCCGGCCAGCGGCGCAGGCCCCCGTGCAGGCGCTCGGCCCGCGTGGGCCCTGGCTGGCCCCGGTGCGCCACGCCGAAGCGCGCGCCCCACCCCAGCCCCGGTTGAGCTGAAGTCCCGCGCTGCCCAGCCCTGCGCGGCGGGCCCGGTCCACCCTTCTCCCCGCTGGGCTCTGTGATGCCCCAGTCATCAACCGAGGTGCTTTATGTTCAAGTCCCATCTGCTGGCCCTGGCCAGCGCCCTGCTGCTGTCCGTCGCCGCCGCCCACGCCACCGTCCGCACCGAAAGCGGCCTGACCGAAAGCAAGGCGGGTGCCAGCGAGACCTACCGCCTGAATGTGCCCACCGAAAAGGACATCAGCACCACGGAAATTCGCCTCGTGGTGCCAGCGGGCGTGACCATCACGCGCTTTCAGGTCACCCCTGGCTTCCTGCGCACCGTCAAGAAGAACGAGGCCGGCCTGGTCACCGAAGTGGTCTGGAAAGGCCGCGTGGCGCCCATGGAGTACGTCCGCTTCTTCTTCCAGGCGCGCAATCCGGCCGCGCCCGCCGAGCTGAGCTGGAAGGTGTACCAGACCTACAGTGACGGCTCGGTGGTGGCCTGGGACGACACCGATCCCGCGCAGGGCCCGGCCAGCAAAACCACGGTGAAATAAAGCCATTCGAGTGTCACGGGGGCAGGGGCGGGGCCACGCTGCGCGCCCCCCTGTGCCCCCCAGAGGAGAAACCATGAAACGACTGTTGCTGCTGGCCCTGCTGGCCCTGCCGGGCGCGGCCCTGGCGCACACCGCCGTCACGTCGGTGGTGCCTGCCCGGGGCGCGGTGGTCCAGGCGCCCACTGCGGTCACGCTGAACTTCAGCGAGCCGGTGGAACTGCGCTTCAGCACCGTGCGGGTGATGGCGGTGGCCGCCGGACAGACCCCCGAGGCCGCCGCCAAGCTGGCCCTGGCCGCGCGTCCGGAGACCCCCACGCTGGTCAGCCGGCCCCCGACCACGGCGGGCCTCGCCGCCCGGCTGAGCGTGCCGCTGAAAGCGGGGCTGAAACCCGGGCTGTATGTGGTCGCCTGGCGGCTGCTGTCGGAAGACGGGCACCCGGTCAGCGGCCTGAGCACCTTCCGGGTGCGCTAGGCCGTGCTGGCGCTGCTGACCGGCCTCACGCACCTGGGGCTGGTGGCGCTGCTGGGGGGCGTGCTGGCCCGGCGCCTGTGGACCCCCGGCTGGCCCCGGCTGTGGGTGCCCGCGCTGGGCGCTGGGCTGCTGCTGCTGGGCTGGGGCGGGCAACTGGCGCTGACCCTGTCGGCCCTGGGGTTCACCGCTCCGGCAGACGTGCTGGTCTACCTGACGGGCACTGGCCCTGGCCGGAGCATGCTGCTGGCCCTGCTGGGCGCCGCGCTGCTGCTGGCCGCCGAGACCGGGCGCTGGCCCTGGCTGGCCTTGCCGCTGGCGGCGGCTGTGGTGGTGTGGGGCGCGGCGGGGGTGGGCCACGGCGCCGGGCACGGTGTGGGGGTGCGGGCCCTGCACGCCGCCCACGCCGCCGCCATGTGCGTCTGGCTGGGCGGCGTGCTGACCTTGCTGCGCCGGGGCTCCCCCGAACTGGCCCGGCGCTTTTCCCCGGTGGCGGTGGCCTGCGTACTCACCCTGGCGCTGACCGGACTGGCGATGGCGGGGCAGCACCTGCGCCTGCCCTCGGCCTGGACCGGCACCCCCTACGGCCAGACCCTGCTGCTGAAGCTGGGCGCGGTGGCCGTGACGCTGGGGCTGGCCCTGGGGGTCCGCCGGGCCCTGGCACGGGGGCAGGGCCTGCGCGCGCCCCTGCGCCGCGAAGCCCTGGGGCTGCTGGCCGTGCTGGCGCTCACCGCCCTGCTGGTCACCCAACCCCCACCGGCGGGGCATGCCACGCACGCGGCGGCCCGCTTAGAATTGCCCTGATGTCCCCTTCTTTTCGTCTTCCCGGGCACCCGGCCCATGCCTGAGCGCGAGGCCCAGCTGTTTGCGGCCATGTTTCGGGGCTCGCCCATCGGCATGGCGCTGGTCTCGCTGCAGGGCGGGTTCATGACGGTCAACGAGGCGCTGTGCCGCATGCTGGGCTATGCCCAGGCCGAACTGCTGGCGCTGACCTTTCAGGACATCACCCACCCCGAGGACCTGGGCAGCGATCTGGCCCTGCTGCGGCGCGTCCTGGCGCGCGAGATTGACCAGTACGAGCTGCGCAAGCGCTACCGGCGCAAAGATGGCCAGCTGATCTGGATTGCGCTGCACGTCTCGCTCATTCTGGACGAGGACGGCGCGCCCGCCTTTTTTCTGTCGCAGATTCAGGACATCACCGCGCAGGTGGCGGCCGAAGCGCAGCTGCAGGACGTTCATGAGCGGCTGCGGCTGGCCCTGGAAGCCACCCAGGACGGCATCTGGGACTGGCGGCTGCCCGGGCGCGAGCTGTTTGTCTCGGACACGTTCCGGGCGCAGCTGGGCTTTGAGGGGGAGACGCCCGTGACCCTGGACGCGTGGCTGGCCCGGGTGCACCCAGAGGACATGCCGGCCCTGCGGGACACCTACCGCGCGCACCTCGCGGGGGGCCGCGCCCTGAACGCGCAGTACCGCGCCCGGCAGCCCAGCGGGGAGTGGCGCTACTTTCAGGTGCGCGGGCAGGTCACGGCGCGCGGCGAGCAGGGCCAGCCGCTGCGCATGACGGGCACCCAGACCGACGTGACCGAGCAGGTGCGCACCACCCAGGACCTGCAACTGCTGCTGGACAACCTGCCGGCCCTGATCGGCTACTGGGACACCACGCTGCACAACCGCTTTGGCAACCCCACCTACCTGGACTGGTTCGGGCAAACGCCGGCCCAAGTGCGCGGCCAGCACATGCGCAGCGTGATTGGAGAGGCGCTCTACGCCCAGAACCAGCCGATGATCGAGCGGGTGCTGGGCGGCGAAACGCTGCGTTTTGAGCGGCAGCTCACCGATGCCAGCGGCCACCTCCGCTTCATTGAGCTGGTGTACGTGCCCGACGTGCAGGGCGGCGAGGTGCGCGGGTTTTTCTCGCTGGGCACCGACATCACCGCCCGCAAGGCCGCCGAGCGCGCCCTGACCGAGCAGCGTGAGCTGGCGCGCGTGACCCTGGCGTCAATTGGCGACGGGGTGATCACCACCGACCCCGGCGGCCGGGTGACTTTCTTGAACCCCACCGCCGAGCGCATGACCGGCTGGACCCTGGCCGAGGCCGCCGGCCAGCCCATCGAAACGGTGATGGGGCTGCTGGACGAAGGGACCCGCACCGAACTGGCCAATCCGCTGCGCCGCGCCCTGCGCGAGCGGGTCGCGCTGGGGCTGGCGGCTAACACGGTGCTGCGCAGCCGCTCGGGGCACCACCACAGCATCGAGGACTCGGCTGCGCCCATTCTGAATGAGCAGGGCGAGCTGCTGGGCGCCGTGCTCGTCTTCCACGATGTCTCGGAGGCGCGGGCCATGGCCGTGCGCATGAGCCACCTCGCGCAGCACGACGCCCTGACGGACCTGCCCAACCGGGTGCTGCTGCGCGACCGGGTCTCGCAGGCCATCAGCCGCGCCCAGCGCCAGGGCACGCGCTTTGCGGTGCTGTTTCTGGACCTGGATCACTTCAAGAATGTCAACGACTCGCTGGGCCACCATGTGGGCGACGAACTGCTTAAAGCCGTCTCGGCGCGCCTGCGCGGGGTGCTGCGCGCCTCAGACACGGTGAGCCGCCAGGGCGGGGACGAATTTATCGTGTTGCTGCCGGATATCCGCGAGGCCGACCATGTGGAGAACGTGCTGGCCAAACTCACCGAGGCCGTTACGGCGCCCTACCACGTGGCGGGGCACCACCTGGAGGTGGGGGTCAGCGTGGGCGTGGCCCTGTACCCCGACGACGGCGAGGGCACCGACGTGCTGCTGCAACACGCCGACGCCGCCATGTACCGCGCCAAGGCCGAGGGCCGGGGGCGCCACCGCTTCTTTTCCCGCGCGCTGCACCAGGCCATCCTGGCGCGCCAGAGCCTGCAGGCCGAACTGCGCCAGGCCTTTGAGCGCCGCGAGTTCTCGCTGGTGTACCAGCCCAAGGTGAACCTCTGGACCCGCGAGGTGCTGGGCGCCGAGGCCCTGCTGCGCTGGGTGCGCCCCGACGGCCGGGCGGTGTCGCCGCTGGACTTTATTCCCCTGGCCGAGGAAAGCGGCCTGATCGTGCCGCTGGGCGCCTGGGTGCTGGAGACCGCCTGCCAGCAGAGCCGCGCCTGGGCCCAGGCCTGCGGGCACGACGTGCCGGTGTCGGTGAACATCTCGCCGCTGCAATTTACCGACCCTGGCTTTCTGGACACCGTGCAGCGCTGCTTGCAGGGGACCGGGCTCACGCCGGGCCTGCTGGAACTGGAACTCACCGAAAGCATGCTGATGGCCGATATCGAGCGGGTGCAGCAGATCCTGGGTGCGCTGCGCGCGCTGGGCGTGTGCGTGTCCATTGACGACTTTGGCACCGGCTATTCCAGCCTCAGCTACCTGCGCGCTTTTCCGGTGAACACGCTGAAAATTGACCGCTCGTTCCTGAAAACGGTGCCGGACGATCCGCAGGCGGTGGCGGTGGTGGAAGCGGTGGTGGCGCTGGGCCGCAGCCTGAACCTGGGCGTGATTGCCGAGGGAGTCGAAACGCCCGAGCAGGCCCGCAGCCTGCTGAACCTGGACTGCGCGGCCATGCAGGGCTACCTGTTTGGCCGCCCCATGCCCCCCGCCGAGTTGCTGGCGTGGCTGCGCGACTGGCACGCCCAGGAGCCGGAGGACCCAGGAATCAGCCGCCCGGGGTCGTAGGGGCCAGCAGCGCCCCCTGGGCCAGTGCCCGGTAGGCCTGCACCTGCGCGGCCTGCCACGCCTGATCATGGCCCAGTTCCTCGGCCAGCAGCTCGGCCACGCGGGGGGCGGCCTCCAGGCTGGCGCGGGCGTCCAGCAGCAGGGCGCGCAGGCGGCGCGACAGCACATCCTCCACGGTGCGGGCCTGTTCCATGCGCGCCGCCCAGCGCACCTGGGCCTCCACGTAGGGCAGGGCCGGGTGCAGCTTCACGTCGGCGCCGGGGAGGGCCTGCACCCGCGCGGCGTCGGTGCCGTACACGCGCCAGGGCTCAGGCAGGGGCTCCGGCGTGGCGCCGTGCAGCTGCAGGCCCCGGGTCAGGCTCAGGCGAGCGGGCAGCCCGGCATGCGCGGCGGCGCGGTTCACGGTGTCTTCGGCCATGTGGCGGTAGGTGGTCCACTTGCCGCCGGTCAGGGTCAGCAGCCCGCCCTCGCTGAGCTGCAGGGTGTGGTCCCGCGAGAGGCTCTTGGTCTCGCCCCCACCGGCCTTCACCAGCGGGCGCAGGCCGGCGAACACGCTCAGCACGTCGGCACGGGTAGGGGCCGGCGAGAGGTAGCGCGCGGCGGTCTCCAGAATGAAGTCAATCTCCTCGGGCAGGGCGCACGGTTCGGGGCTCACACCGGGCACGGGCGTGTCGGTGGTGCCGATCACCACGCGGTCGTGCCAGGGCACCGCGAACAGCACCCGGCCGTCGTCGGTGCGCGGCACCATCAGGGCGTGTTCGCCGGGCAGAAAGCGCCGGGGCACCACCACATGCACCCCCTGGCTGGGCGACAGCAGCGCCGGGGCGTCCGGGCGCTCCAGGCGCCGCACCTCGTCCACAAAGACCCCGGTGGCGTTTACCACCACCCGGGCGCGCACCTCGTGGGTCCCTCCGGTTTCCTCGTCACGGAAACGCGCGCCCACGACCTTGCCGCCTTCCTGCACCAGCCCCACCACGGGCGCGTGATTCAGGGCCACGCCGCCAAAGTTCTCCAGGGTGCGCAGCAGGGTCACGGCCAGCCGGGCGTCGTCAAACTGGCCGTCGAAATACAGCACGCCGCCCTTCAGGCTCTTCTGGCGCAGGGTGGGAATGCCGCGCAGGGCCTCGCCCATGCCCACTGGGCGGCTGGCGCGCAGGTTCAGGCGCCCGGCCAGCAGGTCGTACAGTTTGAGGCCTATGCCATAAAACGGCGTGGCCCACCACTGGTAGGCGGCGATCAGAAAGCCCAGGTCGTGCACCAGATGGGGCGCGTTGCGCTTGAGCAGGCCGCGTTCGTACAGGGCTTCGCGCACCAGGGCCACGTTGCCCTGCGCGAGATACCGCACCCCGCCGTGCACCAGCTTGGTGGAGCGGCTGCTGGTGCCCTGGGCGTAGTCGCGCGCTTCGAGCAGCAGCACCCGGTAACCGCGCGTGGCGGCGTCCAGTGCGGTCCCCAGCCCCGAGGCGCCCCCGCCGATCACCAGCAGGTCCCACACGTGTTCGTTCAGGGCCGCGTGAAGGCTCGCGCGGCGGGCATCGTTGCCCGGCGTCACGCGCCCTCCTCCTCGGCCCAGGCGCGGCTGCGCTCCACGGCGCGGCGCCACTGCCTCAGGCGGCGCTCCCGCTCATCGGCGGCCAGGGTGGGCTCGAAGGAGCGGTCCACCTGCCACAGCGTTTCCAGCTCGGCTTCACTCTGCCAGTACCCCACCGCCAGCCCGGCCAGAAAGGCGGCGCCCAGCGCGGTGGTTTCGGTCACCTTCGGGCGGGTGACGGTCACGCCCAGCAGGTCGGCCTGCGCCTGCATCAGCAGGTTGTTGCGGCTGGCCCCGCCGTCCACCCGCAGCTCGGAAAGGGTCACGCCGCTGTCGCGCTCCATAGCGCCCAGCAGGTCGGCGGCCTGGAACGCCACGCTGTCCAGCGCCGCGCGGGCGAGGTGCGCGCGGGTGGTCCCGCGTGTGAAGCCCACCACCGTGCCGCGCGCGTAAGGGTCCCAGTACGGCGCGCCCAGGCCCACGAACGCGGGCACCAGATACACCCCGCCGCTGTCGGGCACGGCGGTTGCCAGCGCCTCAATCTCAGCGGCGTCGCGGATCAGGCCCAGGCCGTCGCGCAGCCACTGCACCACCGCGCCCGCCACGAACACCGAGCCCTCCAGCGCGTACGTGCGCCCCTGTCCCCGGTCCCAGGCCACGGTGGTCAGCAGGCGGCTGGGGCTGTGCACCGCTTCAGGCCCGGTGTTCATCAGCATGAAACAGCCGGTGCCGTAGGTGTTCTTGGCCATGCCGGGGCGCAGGCACACCTGCCCGAAGGTGGCGGCCTGCTGGTCCCCGGCCATGCCCGCAATCTTGACCCGCGCGCCCAGCAGGCCCGGCGCCGTTTCGCCGTAGACCTCGCTGCTGGGCCGCACCTGGGGCAGCAGGGCGCGCGGCACGCGCAGCAGCGCCAGCAGTTCGTCGTCCCACTCGCCCGTGTGAATGTTCAGCAGCAGGGTGCGGCTGGCGTTCGAGACGTCCGTCAGGTGCGCCTCGCCGCCGGTCAGGCGGTACAGCAGCCAGCTGTCCACCGTGCCGCAGGCCAGTTCGCCGCGTTCGGCGCGCGCGCGGGCGCCGGGCACATGGTCCAGCAGCCACGCCAGCTTGGTGCCGCTGAAGTAGGGGTCCAGCAGCAGGCCGGTCTTTTCGCGGATCAGGGTTTCGTGCCCGGCGGCGCGCAGGGCCTCGCACTCGGCGGCGGTGCGGCGGTCCTGCCACACGATGGCCGGGGCCAGGGGCTCACCGCTGGCGCGGTCCCAGATCATCACCGTTTCGCGCTGGTTGGTGATCCCAATGGCCGCCAGATCGCCCGCGCGCAGCCCGGCGCCGGCCAGGGCTTCTTGCACCACGCCAATCTGGGTGCTCCAGATTTCGCGCGGGTCGTGTTCCACCCAGCCGGGGCGCGGAAAGTGCTGGGTGAATTCCTTCTGGGCCGAGTGGCGAATCTGGCCCTGCCGGTCAAAGACGATGGCGCGGCTGCTGGTCGTGCCCTGATCCAGGGCAAGAACGAACTGGGTCATGCGGCTCCTGTGACAGTTCTGATACGGCTTCCGAAAAATTCCGTAACGCCTTACGGAATTTTTTCGACCGGAGGGAGAAGGAAAAAGGACGGATTTCCGGGAATTGAAGGAACATCCAGTTCTTTCCTGGATGTTACGGAAATGGACGGCAGTCCGTACGAAAGGCGGGGCGGACAGCACAGGGCCCGATCACACCACCCCCTGAACAGGATGTCAATGCACGTGAACATCTGTTCACCCGGGGGCAGGCTGCCGTATGCTGCCGGGCATGAGCGACGCGCACGATGTTCAGGCGGTGCGGGTGGCGCGGCTGTACTACCACCAGGGCCTGACCACCGGGGCCATTGCGCACGAACTGGGGCTGTCGCGCCCCAAGGTGAGCCGCCTGCTGTCGCACGCGCGGCGCCGTGGGCTGGTGGAAATCCGCATTCACGACCCCCAGGGCGCCCCGCAGGCCCTGGAAGCGCAGCTGCGGGCGCGCTACCCCTTTCTGAACCCGCAGGTGGTGCCGGTGCCGCCCCAGAGCCCGGAAGCCGTGTGGCTGGAGCGGGTGGCGGTGGCCGCCGCGCGGGCGCTGAACGACACCCTGCGCCCCGGGCAGGTGTTGGGGCTCGCCTGGGGCACCACCGTGAGCGCCGTCTCGCGCGCCCTGACGCCTCGCCCCGTGCCAGAACTGCAGATTGTGCAGCTGAACGGCAGTGCCAGCGCCCTGGATTTTCACGACGGCCTGGTGACCGACACCATGACCCGCTTTGCCCGCGCGTTCGGGGCGCGCGCGTGGTTGTTTCCGGTGCCGACCTTTTTCGACGACCCCGCCACCCGCGCGGCCATGTGGCGCGAGCGCAGCGTGCGGCATGTGCTGGCGCTGCAAGAACGCGCCGACGTGCTGCTGTACTCGGTGGGCTCGCCGGGCGCACAGGTGCCCAGCCATGTCTACGCCGCCGGCGCCCTGACCGACACCGACCGCCACGAGATGCAGGCCCAGGAGGTGGCGGGCGACATCGCCACCGTGTTTTTCCGCGCGGATGGCACCTCGGCCGGGCTGCCCATCAACGCGCGCAGCAGTGGCCCGGACCTGAGCCTGATTCGCCGCGCGCCCCAGAGTCTGTGCGTGGTGAGCGGCCTGGGCAAGGTCGGGGCCCTGCGCGCCGCCCTGGCCGGGGGGCTGCTGCGCACCCTGATCGTGGACGGCCAGACCGCCCAGGCCCTGCTGCGGGAATGAAGGAATTCTGACAGACGGCTCAACCTAGATTAAGCGCCATGACCGGCCCGGCAGCAGATGACCATCACCCCCCGGCGGGCGAACAGGCCGCGCAAGACATGCTGCATCTCACCCAACTGGTGCTGGCCGCCCAGACCCTGGCGGCGGGCGTGACCCCCACCCTGGAAAAACTGGTGCGGGACACGGCGGCGCAGGGCTCGGCCTATTTTCAGCTCGAAAGCCGCGACCTGTCGTACCGGGTGCGCGCCGCCACCGGCGAGATGCCCGCCACGCCCGGGATGCAGGCCATTGCCGCCCACGGTCTGCCCGCCGAAACGCCCCTGCTGCAGGCCCTGGCCGCCAGCCGTCAGCCCCTGTTTTTTGACGACACCCGCAGCCGCCACGAAACGGCCGGCCTTCCCGAACTGGGGGTCGCCAGCGTGGCCGCCGCCCCCGTGCGGGCCAGCGACGGCCGCCTGCTGGGCGCTTTTCTGATGCACACCCTGGACCCCCACTGTTGGCAGCCGA
The DNA here is from genome assembly GCF_020166415.1 of Deinococcus multiflagellatus. Classification (NCBI taxonomy): domain Bacteria; kingdom Thermotogati; phylum Deinococcota; class Deinococci; order Deinococcales; family Deinococcaceae; genus Deinococcus; species Deinococcus multiflagellatus. The sequence continues at coordinate 30,456 of NZ_JAIQXV010000006.1, read as the reverse complement.
CCGAAGTGGCGCTGCTGACCCTGGTGTCCGGCACCGTGGCGGCGCTCTCCGGGCGGCTGGCGGCCGAGGAAGACGCCCGGCAGGCCCGCGAAGCCGCGCTGCGCGCCCTGGGCCTGATGCTGGAGGCGCGCGACGGTGAAACCCACGGCCACACCGACCGGGTGACCCGGCTGGCCCTGCGCGCCGGACAGGCCCTGGGCTGGGACCCGGACCGCCTGGAGGCGCTGCGCTGGGGGGCCTACCTGCACGACATTGGCAAGATCGCCATTCCCGACGCGGTGCTCCTCAAACCCGGCCGCCTGACCGAAGAGGAATGGGTCACCATGCGCTCACACGTCGAGGCCGGCGAACGTTTTGCCCGCGCCCTGGCCTTTCTGCCCCCGCTGGCCCTGAACGTGATTCAGGACCACCACGAGCATTGGAGCGGCCAGGGCTACCCCGCCGGCAAGCAGGCCGAGGGGATCAGCGTAGAAGGGCGCCTGTTTGCCCTGTGCGACGTGTACGACGCCCTGACCAGCGAGCGCCCCTACAAGCGCGCCTGGACCCACGAGGCCGCCGTGGCCGAACTGCGCGCCCAGGCCGGGCAGCAATTCGACCCGGAACTGGTGGAAGTGGTCATTCGGGCCGCCGAGGACCGGGGCGACGCCCTGCTGGCGTGAGGCGAGCGGGGAGGGACAGGCAAGGCACAGAGGGCGCTGACCTGGGCCGGTGAGGATCGGTGGTGGCCGCCTGTTTCCTGAAGGGAAGGCGCCGGTCTCTCCGGGGCTGTTCAGGGCGTGGCTGGGAACCCCTCCCACCCACGTCCAGGCTCAGCGCCGACCGGCCTCCGCCCCCCCCTATCCTCAGCCCAGGTGCCGCTCAGCGTAGCGGGCCGCCGCCTGAGCGTGATCGCGCTGCTGCACCGAGACGCCGGGCAGGGCGCGCCCCAGCGCCGCCGTGAACAGCGGAGAAATGCGCAGTGCCCCGCCCGTGGCGGTCACGGGCAGCGGCGCCGTGCGCGCCTGCACCCGCCGCGCCAGTGCAGCCAGGGCCTGCGCCGCGTCCTGCAAGAGGGCCTGGGCCACGGGGTCTCCGGCGTCGGCGGCGCGGCCCACGGCAGGGGCCAGCCGCGCCACTGCGCCCGCGCCAGGGGCCGCGTAGGCAAAGGCCCGCAGCGTGTCCCAGTCCAGGCCGCCTGTCACCGCCGCGACTTCCCGGGCCAGCGGCGAACCCGGGACCTCGCCCGCGTCCAGCTGGTCCGTGATGAACCGCAGCGCCGCGCGCCCCAGGCTGAAACCGGCGCCGTCGTCGCCAATCAGAAAGCCCCGGCCCCCCGCGCGCACAACCTGGCCGTTCCGCGTGACGTGGTAGGCCACGCTGCCGGTGCCCGCGTACAGCAGCACCCCCGCCCCCGGCGCGAGGTGCGCGCGGTAGGCGAGGTCCAGGTCGCTTTCCACACTCAGGGCGTGGCGCCCCACCCCCAGGGCGTGCGCCAGCGTATCGGCCACGGCTTCGGCGGCGGCGGTGTCCCGGCTTAAGCCAGGAAGGCCCACATGAACGGCGCTGGGCTGGCCGGGCAGGGCGCCCTGCAGGGCCTGCAGGCTGGCTGGCCCCTGTGCGGTGTGCAGCAACGGCGCGGTCAGCGGCGGCGACTGCCCGGCCGCCACAGGCACCCCCGCGCGGCACAGCGCCCATTTTGTGGCGCTGCCCCCAGCGTCCAGGCCCAGGGTCAGGGTCAAACGGGCCACCATCTGCCAGCAGTCATGCGCCCATTCTGACAGCGGCGGCGCCCGGAAGACGGGCAAGGGCCAGCATGCCCCGGTGAAGAGGGGCGGCGCACCGTCCAGGCGCTGCTGGTCCGGGCACATGGCTGGGCAAAAAAGAGGGGGCGGCTGTGCGGGCTGCGGGTGGGCCAGCTGAGAGGTGGCCTGCATTCCATCGGCCACCGGGCCATCTTGACCACAGAAGCTGAAACCACCCAGAGGTGAAGGGTCGGCATGTGGGCCAGCAAAGGGTCGCTGCCTGGTCCCAAGGGTGAACGTGCCGTCACTGTTCCCCGCCCTGGAAAGCGTGACCTCACAGGGCTTGACTGATCACGGCCTGATCACGGCGCACGTGGATGCTGTGAGGTGCATCCACAGAGGCACCCCACCGAACAGGCCGCTGCCCCAAAGTCCGCAGCGGGCGCTGTCCGCCGATGCCCCCGGGTGCGGCCGAGGTGCGCTTTCCGTCCTCTTGCGGCTCTTTTTCCTGGTTCCGGCGTCCGTGTCGCCCTGCTCTGCGCCGCTTCTGGCGGCCCGTTTCCCTGTTCCCCCGGAGGTACTGAGATGTCCCTGCGCCGCTGCGTTCTCTCTCCTGCTGGTGCCCGTATGGTCTGCCTGGGCGCCGCCCTCTTGCTCGGCCAGGACGCCGCCGCCGACGCGGTGGAATCCGCCACGCTGGCCGCCTATCTGGGCCAGCCGGTGCCCTCGCTGGGCGGGGTGTTGGAGCCCATCCCTGCCTGGGGCTGCGGCGGCTCCACCCCGCCGCTCAGCATCCTGTCTGTTCACCTGAACTGGCACTGCACCTTCGACGCCACCATCAACCCCAGCCTGGGTAGCTTTCCCAACGATGGGAACCGCTTTTTCGGCTTCCACCGGCAGTTTCTGTACGCCTACAACCTCTTCCGGCAGTCGCAGGGGCGGCCGTTTCTGCAAACCTGGATGCCCTCGCCCAGCGCCAGCATGCCCCTGGGCCACGCCACGCGCCCGGATCTGGCGGCCTGCACCAACTGCACCTCGCTGCCCGCCAACTTCCGGCTGCCCGCAGCGGGCGGCACCCTGAATCCGGCCACCACCACGCTGGAGGATTACGGCAGCTCCCTGGTGCCGTGGCACAACAACACGCATGTGGCCATGGCGCAGGCGGGGGGAACCCCGGGCAACACCTGCTTTGACTCCACCAGTCCGCTGCACTTCCGCGACATCATGTGCGTGACCACCGCGCCGCGCGACCCCATGTTCTTCCGCTTTCACAACTTCGTGAACGACTTGCAAGATGAACTGCTGACCTTTCAGGACACCGACGTGATGATCGTGTTCGACAAGTCGGGCAGCATGACCCTGCCCAACGGCACGGGCAGCGACAACCGCCTGAACAGCGCCAAGAACGCCGCCCGCCTGTTTGCCGACCTGCTGCGCGACAGTTCCAACAACCGCGTGGGCCTGATCAGTTTCTCCACCGCTGCTGCCCCCAGCCCGGAACTGCCCCTGACCATCGCCAGCAGTGCCCCGGCCGCCATGAACACAGCCCTGACCAGCGTGAATGCCGGCGGCGCCACCAGCATCGGCGGGGGCCTGCGCGCGGCGGTCACGGCCCTGAACGCCAGCAGCAACCCCAACAAGGCCATCTTGCTGCTGACCGACGGCGTGGAGAACACCGCGCCCATGATTGCCGAGGTCCAGGGCCGCGCCCCCAACCAGCTGCGCGACACGCACCTGTGCGCCGTGGGCTTTGGCACCCCCGGCAGTCTGGACGGCCCGAAACTGCGCGACCTCGCCGAGCGGCAGGGCGGCGCCTACCGGGCCGACGCCGATCCGCTGACCCTGAACAAATATTTCGTGGAGTGCTTCGCGGATATCTTCGACACCTTCGTGGGCAAAGACCCCATTGGGGTGCTGCGGGCCGGCGCCCACGCCAGCGCCCCCACCGTGCATGTGGCCAGCAGCGACACCGAAGTGGTGTTCGTGCTGTCCTGGGAACAGAACCTGCCCAAGGGGGCCCTGCGTCTGGCTGTGACCACCCCCACGGGCGTGCCGCTGAACCTGAATGACGCCAACGTGGAAAGCCGCTTTGGGGCCACCTACCACATCGTGCGCGTGAAATTGCCCTACGGCACGCAGCGCGATGGCCGCTGGACCGCCCGCGCCGTGCGGCCCCTGCGCTCGTTCCTGAATGGCTTTGCGCCCGGGGCGTTCAAAACCCCGGCGATTGGCACGGCCATCGTGGGGCAGCAACTCGCGCAGCTGTGTGAACCCGGTGCGTGCAACCGTGTGCTGTATTACGAGGATTTCACCTTCAACCTCATGCACGGGGCCAATGACGTCGCGTATTACCAGGCGCTGCTGGCGGCGAAACTGGGGCGGCACCTGGGCACAGTCGAGCGGGTTTCAGACCCTAAACGCTTTGCAGCGGCCCTGGCCGAAGGGCGCTACGACCTGATCGTGAGCAGCACGACCACCGCCGAAGGGCGCCAGCCGTACGACGATGTGCTGAGCAAGCTGGCCTGCGCCGAGCGGGGCCCTAAGCTGATCGTGACCGACCTGCGCAAGGAGGGCAATGAAAGCCTGCTGCGCTGCCTGGGCGCCCAGGCCACCAGCGAGCGCGACTTTGACGTGATGAAGGGCGACGGTCAGGTGCTCACCGGCAGCGTGGGTCTAAGCATGCCGGGCCACGCCGGCATGGGGGGCGCGCACACCCACGGCGCGTTCAGCGCGGCGTACAAGTCCACGGGCGCCGCTGGCAGCAGTGTGGCCGCCCTGTCCCCGGGTGGCGGCGCGGCGATCCTGGCCCGGACGGTCACCTCGCCCAATGTCCCCATCACCGACCAGCGCTTCTTTATCGAGTCGCTCGCCAGCGGCAGCGCCCGGGTGCGGCCCCACACCTACATCAGCCCCAATTACACCGGAGAGCGGCTGCACCCCACCTTCCACATTCCCGAGATCTACATTCCGGTGGGCGGTTTCGACAAGGTCACGGCCAGGGTGGAGGTCACGCGGCCCCTACAGAGCCAGAGCGAGGTGCTGGCCCGCACCGGCAGCCAGGAGGTGGGCAAACGCGAGGGCGACACGCTGAATGTGCGCCAGACGGCTGACCTGCGCGCCAACCCCAAGCAGAGCAGCGGCTTTCTAAAGACTGAAACCCTGACCTTCCCCCTGAATGACGACGGCAAGGACGGCGACACCAGCGCGGGCGACCGTTACTGGGAGGTGGCCCTGCCGCCCGAAGTCAGCCGCTTTGACGGCGAATACACCCTGCACGCCTACTTCACCATCTGCCAGGGCACGCTGTGCTTCGAGCGCGAGGCCCAGCACACTGTGGTGGTGGATGCCAAGCCCGACCCCAGGGCCAGCAAGGTGGAGCGGGTGCAAACGCCCAACACGGGGCCCGGCCTCGCCACGGTGCGCTACACCCCGCTGAACGCCGAGGGGCTCCCCCTGGGCCCCGACCGCCAGTCCCTGCTGCGCTTTGAAGGCAGTAAGGGCGTGACGGTGCAGCGCGTGACCAGTCTGAACGCCCAGGGCACCTACGAGATCACCGCCCGCTACGACCCCAACAACACCAACCCGTCGCTGGTGGTGACCCCCTTCGGCCGCCCCGAAGACAAGCTGACGATTCCGTTGCGGTGAACTGGCTTCTAAGGAAGCTCCGTGACGTTTTGCGGAGCTTCCTCAGGGGGGAGGGGCTCACAGCGCTGGTCAAGGAAACAGCGTGAGAGGCCGCTCGGGAAAGCACCGGCCGGTTTTGGAGAGAGGGCTTCGCGGATCGCGGGGTGAAGGGTCTTCCCCACCCTGCCCAGCCCACCTCAGCCGGCTCCCTTGGCCCAGTTCTTGGCCTGAGAGGGTCGGCCAGTGCCGGGCAATGACCTGATCCAGCCCACCAGCGGGGCTTTTCAGTCGTCGGCGTGAAGGATGCAGGTGTGCTAGGGCTGGTGGTCGCGCACCCATCAAGACCGTCGGACTGACGTTCGGTGGTTGGTCCAAGGGCCGCCGCTGTCCGGCCGCCTTCGAGAGCGGGCTTCAGGACCATCCAGACCCTGGTTTCACAACCGTGGGCACGGGGCTTCTGGACGCGAAAGCGGGCCTTAAAGCCGTTGCCACCAAGATGATGATGGGTCTCGACCCTCTCCCCTCGTGGGACTTGCAGAGCGGCGCAGCAGCGAGGGGTAAGGGGGGTCGTTGGTCAACCGCTCAAAGTCCGTCCGCGCCACTTTTTTTGCTAGGCCCACTCGGGTGATTGCCCCCAGGGTGCCTCTGGGTTCTGTGACCAGAGCGGCGTTCAGTCAACAGCTTGGCTTGGAGGGATGTAAAACAGCGCCGCCTCGCTGGGCCTCAGCCCACATCTGGAACGTCGTCCCAGTCGAGCGTGAGGGTGGCAAAGGGGGTCACGCGCAGTTCCTGCACCGCCGCGCGCAGCTCCTGCAGCGTGCGGCCGACAGCGCCCTTGTCGGTGTGCAGCGGGGCGTCGTCCTGGCCCCGGCGAAACAGGCGCCCCAGCCCAGACGCCGCCTTGGGGGCCGGGGCGCGGGCGGCGCTGTCAATGGCGGCGGCCAGCGCCATGGTGGCGCTGCTGATGCGGCCGGGGTCCCCCAGCGATTCCAGCTGCACTTCCAGCACCTGGTTGTCGCGCACCAGCAATTCCAGCGGTGTGGGGTCAGCGCCCAGCGGGGCCGCGCAGCGCGCCTGCAGGTGCTGCTGGTGGCGCAGCTCGGCCTTCAGGCCCAGGGTGGCACTGGGCCGCATCAGGCGGTCGCCGTGCAGCGCCAGAGGATTGAAGGGGTCGTCTTTCAGCAGCAGGATGCGCACCCGGGCGCCCGTCCCCTGCTGGGCGTGCAGCACCGTCAGCGACTGCCCCAGGCGGTACAAATGCTCGTCGTTGTGCAGGAGGGCCGGGCAGGCGTCAGACAGGCTGGACGTCCTGTAGTGGGCGGAAGAAGAGGAGGCCGGCACCACCTGGGTCATGCCCCCAGCTTACGGCCTGATTCGCACAGCTTTCTTTCAGGGTCACCCCCAAGGGGGGGCTCAGGGGACGTTCATGGCCAGTGGGCCCGGGCGAGGGGGCCAGCCTGCGGGGCGCCGGGGCAGAGAGACCACCTCTGTCACCCGGACTGCCGTCTATGTCTGCAATGGTACGGAGAGTTTTCAAGTGTGGCGAGGGGCCGATGGAAGAAACGTTGTCTGGGACGCTCGACTCGCTGCCCCCCTCCCGACCTCCCCCACGAGGGGGGAGGGGAGAAAACAGCGTGTTTGCCGGACTGTCCTCTGTAGAATGCTGAAACTGTCCGCACCATTGATCCGGAAGATTCGGAACAGAGGTGGATGTGCCTCCCGTGCGGCGCCTTCCGGGCTCAATTCCCGGGAATCCATTTCCCCCCTCTCTCTCTGCGGCGCAGCCCAGGCAGTCCAGAAGGATGTCCATAGGGTCCTCCTCTCCTGAGCACTGTCCTCAAAACTCACGCTGGATCTCGGCGCCCGGTGGGCGCAGCGCCAGCAGGGTGGCCAGCGGCTGGGGCCGCGCGATGTGGTAGCCCTGGGCATAGGTGCACTGCAGTTCGCGCAGCCGCTCCAGCATGGCCTGATCTTCCACGCCCTCGGCTACCACCCGCAGCCCCAGATCGGTCGCCAGGCGGATGGCGCCGTGCAGCAGCGCCGCCTGCCGCGAGCCCGTAAGGGTGGCGCGCAGAAAGGAGCGGTCCAGTTTCACCACGTCCAGCGGCAGTTCGGTCAGCACCCCCAGGCTGGAGTGCCCGCTGCCAAAGTCGTCCAGGGCCACGCGCACCCCGGCTTCGCGCAGGCGGCGCAGGTGGGTGCAGGCCAGCGACACGTTCTGCATGACGGTGGATTCCGTGACCTCCACCGTCAGCAGTTCGGCCGGTGCCTGCAGGGCGTCCAGGGCGGCGAGCACCCGCGCAGCGAAATCCGGCATCAGCAGCTGGGCGGGGCTGACGTTCACGTTCACGCGCGCCTGCGGCCACAGGGCGCGCGCCTGCAGCACCTCGCGCACCGCCGCGCGCAGCACCCAGTCGCCCAGCGCGTAGATTTGCCCACTGCGCTCGGCAATCGGCACGAAGGTGGCGGGCGACACTGGCCCAAACACCGGGTGGGTCCAGCGCAGCAGGGCTTCGAGGGTCACCCAGGCCCCGGTGTTCACCTCAATAACCGGCTGGTAGGCCACGAACAGTTCGCCGCGCGCCGCTGCGCCGGGCAGCTGCGTTTCGAGCAGGTGCGCTTCCTGGCTGCGCCGCAGCAAGGTTTCGGTAAACAGCCCCAGGTGCTCGTGGTGGTCCAGGGCGTGCTGCAGCGCAATGCCCGCGTGGCGCAGCAGAATCTGGGCGCTCAGGCCCTCCGGGGCTTCGGCGTACCCGGCGGTGAATTTCACCATGACCTCGCCCTCGCTCAGCCGGAAAGGCTGTTCGAGCTGCTCCAGCAGCGCCGCCGGGTCCAGTTGGCCGGGGGCCCGGGTGACCAGGGCCAGGGTGCTGGTGGACAGCCGGGCATTCAGGTGCGGCGGGCCGGCGGCGCGCATGCGGGCGGCCAGGGCCGCGATCAGGGTGTCCACGAAATGTTCGCCGTACAGCCCGGTCCATTCCTGCAGGCGCGGCACCTCCACCACCAGGGCGCTGCGCACCGTCTGGTCGCCGTCCAGGCGCTCCAGCAGCCCAGCCAGGGTATAGGCGCCCGTGAGTTCATCGTGCTGAGCGCGCTGGCGCAGCTGCGCTTCACGGGTCTGCAGGTGGTCCAGCAGGTCATTGATGGTGCCGGCCAGCAGCCCCAGTTCGGTGCGGTCGCGGCTGTCCAGGCGGTGGGCGGGGTCCTGGGCGATGCGCTGCACGTCCCGCTTGTAGCCTTCGAGCACCCGCAGCACGCGGCGGTTCAGAAACCACAGCAGCCCCGCGCCGGTCAGCAGGCCCGCCAGAATCACGGCGAGGCGCAGCTGCTGCGTGGTGGCGGCGCCCGCCTGCGAGACCGCCCGGGTCTGGCGCACCTCCAGGGCCAGTTGCGCCGGGCCGCTGGGCGCGCGCAGTGGCAGTCGCTCGGTGCTTTCGTCAGGGCCAAAGCGGGTGTCTGGGGTCAGGGGGGCGTCGCGGCTCAGGCGCACGCCAAAGGCCCGCTGCCCGTACATCAGGTGGCTGAGCACAGCGGGGGTCAGTTCGCGGGCCAGCAGCATCACGCCGCCGCGCCCCTGGCCGTCGTCACGGGTGATCACCCGCGCGGCGACCACCAGCGGCCGGCCGTCCAGCGCCACCACGCCGCTGGCCCCCTGGGGCGGCAAGGGGCGCGGCAACTGGGCAAACAGCGCCTCAAGGGTGGCTGTGGCCGGCGCCACCCGCTCGGCCCGCAAGGTGGCCGCCGACAGCAGGCGGCCGTCCGGGGCTTCTATACCCCAGTAGTCCACCCGCCCGCCCTTGAACGTGCCGGGCACCAGATTGGCCGCCAGATACCCGGGGTTGCGCCCGGCCGCGTAGTCAAAGGTTTCGCTCCAGAGGCTGAAATTCAGCACGAACAGCCCCACCCGGTCTTGCTCAGCCAGCAGGTTGGCCTGGGCAATCTGCGCGGCCTGTTCCAGTTGCGCGCGTTCAATGGCCCAGAAGCGGGCTTTCATCAGTTCGGGAATCACCAGCAGGGCGCTGACCCCCAGCGGCACGAACAGGGCCAGCAGCAGCGCCAGAATCTGCAGGCGCAGCGACTGGGGACTGCGCGGCGGGGTCAGCGGCGGCACAGGGCTGGTCATGGGCGTGCGGGCCAGGGCGCCGCAGGGGCAGGCAACGGGCGAAGCACGGAAAGAAGACACCGTCCTTTGGCCGCACCCGGCACAGCGGGCGCGCGGCGAGGGAAGCAAAACGGAAAGAAGGGTCAGGGGCCTCTTGAGAGCGCCGGACCCTCCGCAGAAGACGACGGACAGGGCACGCTACAGACGAAGACTCGCAGAAGAGAACTGTGAAAAGGGGAACAACCAGCGCTATGGTGCCGCGCCCCAAGCTCGACTGGGTGAGGACCATGAGCACCGGGCTTTAGGCAAGGGCACCGCCCGTCAGGGGGGACCGGGCGGCCTACCGCACCGTGGGGGGCTGCTCCAGCAGGGCCTGCAGCGGGCCGCTGTCGGGCAGGGCAGCGCTGGGGGCCGCAATCCGCACGCCGTTGCGCCCCGACTGCTTGACCCGGTACAGCGCTTCGTCGGCCTGCCACAGCGTGCGGGTGCTGGACCACGGGCCAAACGAGGCCCCCCCAATGGACACGGTGATGCCGTCCAGGGGCGCGGCAAAGCGCAGCCCCCCCACCGCCTCGCGCAGGCGCTGGGCCACCTGGGGCAGTTGCTCGGCGGGCACGCGGCGCAGAATCACGGCGAATTCCTCGCCGCCGTAGCGGTAGGCGCGGTCACGGCTGCGCAGGGTGTCGGCCAGCACCCGGCCCACGGCGGCCAGCACCTCGTCGCCCACCGGGTGCCCGAACTCGTCGTTCACGCGCTTGAAATGGTCCAGGTCAATCAGCAGCAGGGCGTCCCCCGGGGCTGTCAGGGGCAGATCCTGCTCGAACTGGCGCCGGTTGGGCAGGCCGCACAGGGCGTCTTGCAGCGCCTGCAACCGGAACTGGTCGGTGCTTTGCAGCAGGGCCACCCGGCTGGTGATCATCACCGCCACGGCCCAGAACCCCAGCACATTGAAGGCCAGGGCCGGCAGGTACACCCGCAGCAGGGTTTCGCTGTCGCCCAGCAGCCACAGCGGCAATTCATTGGGCAAAAACACCAGGCTGCCTGCCCAGCCGTAGCGGCGCAGCGAGCCCTGCGCGTCTTCCATGTTCAGGGTCCAGCGCAGCGAATGGGCCAGGCCCGCCACCGCCAGCAGGTTTAACACGCTGATCAGCGCGTCGCTGGCGTGCCCGGCCAGGGGAAGCAGCGCGGCCGGCAGCCCGCACAGGACCCCCAGCCAGCCGCCGTAGCGCAGCGTCATGATGGCAATGGGCACCAGCCCCAGATCAATGCGGGTGCCCGAAGGCTCGGCGCTGGCCATCAGGTAGAGCGCCATGGTGGTCAGGACCGTCAGGCCCAGGCGCAGGGCAGGCAGGCGCAGACCCGGTGGAGGCGGCCAGCGCCGGTAGGTCAGGCTGAGCACAAACGAGAACGTGATCAGCACGCTCAGGTTGACAAATAGACTGTGCAGCAAGGCGTTCAAGGCAGGGCAGGCAACGAGGCTCCATCACGGGAAGCCGCCGGGCGTGGGGCGGGGAGAAACAGACACCAAAGGTCAGGTTTACTCTGACAGATTCCACCCCTGATCCCGCCCCACAGCCGCATGCCCCCGGCAGGGGGGTGGGGTGCAGAAGCCGCGCTTGGGCCTGACATGGGGGCGGTCTGGACATCAGTGCCCGTTCGGCGGCTGGCGTCTGGTGCTGTTGTGGTGGGCATATCTGGCTGCAGGTTCACCGGTGAAAAGGCGGACGCCCCGACGGATACAGGACGGCAGGTGACTTCCCGCACCGGACCAGCCTCCCCATCAGCTTTCTAATGAAGAAAGGTCAAGATTCCTCATGTTCCAGTCAGTTCCAAGGGCCTTACCTGCGCGGCCCAGGGCGCATTTCTTAACACCAGGCCGCCCTGCAGCGCCCACCCACCTGCACCTTGCAGAAAGAAGGTGGGCACCTCATCTGAGGGCGGTGTGGTCGCGTCTATCATGGAAAGTGCCCTTACAACCTGCACGCCTTTTGGGCCACTGGCACAGCCTGTTCTGGCGCGCGCCGCATGTTGTCGAGGCCGCATCTTCTCCAGGAGGTTCACCATGAACGCACGTCTTCCTTCCGTCCTCCTCGCGCTCACTGTGGTTCTGGCGGCCTGCGGTTCGCCGGGTGCCCCCTCCAGCGACAGCAGCGCAAATCTGCGCGGCGGCGCCCCGCTGCTGGGCACGGGCAACCCCGACGCCATTCCCGGGCAGTACATCGTGGTGCTGAAAGACAGCGCGCCTAACCTGACCGCCCAGGACAGCGCCGGGCTGGTCCGGGCCCTGAACCTGGACCCCCAGGGCGTGAGCATTCAGCACATCTACGGTGCGGCCCTGAACGGCTTTGCCGCCAAGCTGAGCGCCCAGAACCTGGAAACGCTGCTGAATGACCCCAACGTGGCGTACATCGAGCAGGATGGCGAGATGCACATGACCGCCACGCAGACGGGCGCCACCTGGGGCCTGGACCGCATTGACCAGCGCAGCCTCCCCCTGAACGGCACGTACGTGTACAACTCCACGGCCAGTGGGGTCCGCGCGTACATCATTGACACGGGCATTCGCACCTCGCACACGCAGTTTGGCGGGCGCGCCGTGTGGGGCACGAACACCACGGGCGACGGCAACAACACCGATTGCCAGGGCCACGGTACGCACGTGGCTGGGACCGTGGGCAGCGCCACCTACGGCGTCGCCAAGGGCGTGACCCTGATCGCCGTGAAGGTGCTCAACTGTCAGGGTTCGGGCAGTTACTCGGGCATCATTGCGGGCATCAACTGGTCGCTGAACAACAAGGGCAGCGCCCCTGCAGTCGCCAACATGAGCCTGGGCGGCGGCTTTAGCCAGTCGGTGAACAGCGCCGTGAACAATGCGTCGGCCCAGAATCTGGTCATGGTCGTGGCGGCCGGCAACTCCAATGCCAACGCCTGCAACTACAGCCCGGCCAGTGCCGCGAGCGCCATTACCGTGGGCAGCACCACGAACACCGACGCCCGCAGCAGCTTCTCGAACTACGGCAGCTGCGTGGACCTCTTCGCGCCGGGCTCGGGGATCACCTCGGCCTGGAACAGCAGCGACACGGCCACCAACACCATTTCTGGCACCTCCATGGCTTCGCCGCATGTGGCCGGGGCCGTCGCCCTGCGCATTGCCAGCGGCCTGGGCACCACCGGCAGCGTGACCAACGCCATTCTCAGCAGCGCCACCACCGGCAAAGTCACGAACCCCGGTGCCGGCAGCCCCAACCGCCTGCTGTACACCGGCCCCTGAGCCCAGGCTGGGTGGGAAGGACGAGGGGCGTGGCCCCTCCTCTCCCCCGCCGATGTGATGGTCTCTGACTGGCCCGCTTATGGGCCGGCCGGGGGCCTTTTGTTGGCGTGGTGGGAGAGACCGGGAGGTCTGTTGACCGTGGGCAAGTGCGATCAAGGGATCACCAGAAGCCCGCTGAGGTGGGGCCAGGACGAAGCGACGCCCATGCCGCCGGGGGATCACCGCCACAGCTCGCAGGCATGGAGCCCATACGGACGGCCGTCCATTTCCGCAACAGCCAGAGAAGAACTGAATGTTCCTCGCTTGCGGCGCGTTCAAAGTCCAGCGCCCGGACAGCCGTCTTTGTTCCCTCTCTGCGGCGCCCCTCAGTGAGTCCATCCGGTCGGAAAAAGCCCGTCACGCCTGACAAATGTTTCGGGAGCCGTGTCAGCCAAAGCGGTGTGCCTTCTCTGTGACCTTGGTGGCCCTAACGCTTCCCCCAGCCAGCACGCCGAAGCCGCGGCCCCCTGGAGTGCCCTTCAGGTAGACCTAAACCGTGAAGGAAATAAAGCCCGGCTCATCTGACCTCTGAACCAGAGACAAATGTCCCACAATAAAAGACGACAAAAATGATCGTTTTGGTGCGTAAAAACTTGACATTTGAACGTTTGACCCAACGTTTCTGAGGCCCAAATGATGGTCTCTCATCTTTGGCTGACCGTGCGCTGACTATCATTCGTGACGTTCCTACAGCTGATCGACCTCAATGCTTCTGTCCAGGCGCATGTTTTTGCCGTTGGACCAGACATGGCTGTGCGAGGCCGAGGAATATCCCAGGAGGTTCACCATGAACGCACGTCTTGCCAGCTCTGTCTTTGCGCTCACCCTTCTCCTCGCCGCGTGCGGCACCAGCACAACCACCCCCCAGGCGACCGACCCGACGGCCAGTGCAGGTGCGCCCGTGCTGGGCATGGGCAACCCGGAGGCGATTCCCGGCCAGTACATCGTGGTCTTCAAGGACGGCGCGGCCAGCGACCTGACCGCCCAGGACGCCAGCGGTCTGATTCAGAGCCTGAACCTCGATCCCCAGGGCGTGAGCGTCCAGCACGTCTACGGCGCCGCCCTCAGTGGCTTTGCCGCCAAGCTGAATCCCGAGAACCTGCAGAAGCTGCAGGCCGATCCCCGCGTCAAGTACATCGAGCAGGACGGCGTTATGCACGCCACGGCCACCCAGACGGGCGCCACCTGGGGCCTGGACCGCATTGACCAGCGCAACCTGCCGCTGAACGGCACGTACGTGTACAACGCCACGGCCAGCGGGGTTCGCGCCTACATCATCGACACTGGGATCAACACGGCGCACACGAACTTCGGTGGCCGCGCGATCTGGGGCACGAACACCACGGGCGACGGCAACAACTCTGATTGCCAGGGGCACGGCACGCACGTCGCCGGGACCGTGGGCAGCGCCACCTACGGCGTGGCCAAGGGCGTGACCCTGGTGGCTGTGAAGGTGCTGAACTGCCAGGGTTCGGGCAGCAACTCCGGCGTGATTGCCGGCGTGAACTGGGCCGTGACCAACAAGGGTAGCGCGGCGGCCGTGGCGAACATGAGCCTGGGCGGGGGCTTTAGCCAGGCCGTGAACGACGCCGTGAACAACGCCGCCAGCCGCAACCTGGTGATGGTCGTGGCGGCCGGCAACGAGAACCAGAACGCCTGCAACGTTTCGCCCGCCAGCGCGGCGAACGCGATCACCGTGGGCAGCACCACGAACACCGACGCCCGCAGCAGCTTCTCGAACTACGGCACCTGCGTGGATATTTTCGCGCCCGGCAGCAACATCACCTCCACCTGGATCGGCTCCACCAGCGCCACGAACACCATTTCCGGCACCTCAATGGCCACCCCCCACGTGACGGGCGCCGCTGCGCTGAAACTGGCCGCCGGCAACAGCAGCACCAGCGCCGTGACCAGTGCGCTGGTCAGCAGCGCGACCACCGGCAAGGTGACAGGCGCGGGCACCGGCAGCCCCAACCGCCTGCTGTACACCGGCAACTAAGCTTCGGCTGTCCCTGGTCCCCGGCCCATGTGGCTGGGGGCCTTTGTTGTAGGGCCAGCCCCGGAATCATGTACCCTTGGGCCAACATGAGAGGGCCGTGCGCTGAGGACCCGGGCCGCCACTGGCTGGCGCCCCGGGGCTGGTCACGCCAGCGGCTGGTGCCCAACGGGCGCGGGCGTGCCGTGGCCAACGCCATCGCCTGCGCGCTGCATGCGTGGTGGTGCGCGCACCTGGGCCGGCCCATGCGCGCAGGCGCCGCGCGGCCCTGAGCCGCCCCCCTGGTTCTGTCCCACCCCCCACCAACCCCCAAAGGAGTATGCCCATGCCCACCCAGACGGTCCTGGCCGACCTGACGACCCTGCCCGTTCCCGCCGATGTGCTGGCCCTGGACGCCCGCGACCCCCTGGCCCACAAACGCGACGAATTTCTGCTGCCGGACGGCGTGATTTACCTGGACGGCAACAGCCTGGGGGCCCTGAGCCGCCGGGTGGTTCAGCGCGTGCGCCACGTCACGGAAGAAGAGTGGGGCCGCGCCCTGATCGGCTCGTGGACCCTGGGCGCGCAGGAGGGACGCGACTGGATGGCCCTGCCTGACCGCGTGGCGGCCAAGATTGCCCGCCTGATCGGCGCGCAGCCCGACGAGGTGGCGGTGGGCGACAGCACCAGCGTCAACACCTTTAAAGTGCTGGCGGCGGCCCTGGGCGTGGCGGCCCCCGAACGGCGTGTCCTGCTGACCGACGCCGACAATTTCCCCACCGACCTGTACGTGGCGCAGGGGTTAACGGCGCTGCTGGGCGGCGGCTACGAGCTGCGCCGGGTGCCAGCCGACGAGGTGGCCGCCCACCTGCGCCCCGACGTGGCGGCCGTGCTGCTGACTCAGGTGGACTACCGCACCGGGCGCTGCCTGGACCTCGCGGCGATCAGCGCGCAGGCCCGCGCCGCCGGGGTGCTGACCATCTGGGATCTGGCGCACTCGGCGGGTGCCTTTCCGGTGGACCTGAACGGGGCGGGGGCCGACTTTGCGGTGGGCTGCGGCTACAAATACCTGAACGGTGGGCCCGGCGCGCCGGCCTTTCTGTTCGCGGCGCGGCGCTGGCACGCGGCGGCGCCGGTGGCCCTGAGCGGCTGGATGGGCCACGCCGACCCCTTTGAAATGGCCCGCGACTACGTGCCTGCGCCCGGCGCTCGCCGTTTCGTGACCGGCACGCCGATGGTGCTGAGCCTCAGTGCCCTGGACGCGGCCCTGGACGCCTTTGCGGACGTGGACCTGCACGCGCTGCGCGTCAAGTCCCTGGCCCTGACCGACATGTTCATGGCCCTGCTGGACCCGGTGGCCGAGCGCCTCGCCCTGACGCTGGTGACGCCGCGCGAGCCCGCCCAGCGTGGGTCGCAGGTCAGCTACCGCCACCCCCAGGCGCGCGAGGTGATGGCCGACCTGATCGCGGCCGGCCTTGTGGGTGATTTCCGCACCCCGGACATCCTGCGCTTTGGCTTTACCCCGCTATACCACTCGTTTGCCGATGTGTACCGCGCGGCCCGTGGCGTGCAGGCCATGCTGGAGGCCCGCGCATGAGCCGCCCCGAGCATCACCCCGACGCCCCCGAGCAGGCCTACACCGACTTTACCCGCAGCCTCAGCTACGGCGACTACCTGCAGCTGGACACCCTGAAAAGTGCCCACCGTCCCGTGACCGAGGCCCACGACGAACACCTCTTCATCGCGGTGCACCATGTCAGCGAGGTGTGGCTGGAACTGATTATCCGCGAACTGCGCGCGGCGATGGCCCAGCTGGAGGCCGGGATTACCGACGCGCCCCTCAAGGGCCTGACCCGGGTGGTCCGCGCCCAGGAACAGCTGACCAACGCCTGGGAAGTGCTGAAAACCATGACCCCGGCGGATTACCTGCAGTTTCGCCACGCCTTTGGGCAGGCCTCTGGCTTTCAGAGTGCCGCCTACCGCATGGTGGAATTCCTGCTGGGCAACCGCTTTGAAGCCCTGCTGCGCCCCCATGAACACCGCCCCGACCTGCACGGGCCGCTGCAAACCGCCATGCAGGCCCCCAGCGTGTATGACCTGACCTTGCGGCTGGTGGCGGCACGCGGCCTGCCGGTGCCGCAGGAGGTTCTGGGGCGTGACCTGAGCCAGCCCCCGGTGCTGAACGAGGCCGTGCTTGACGCGTGGCTGCAGGTCTACCGCGACCCGGAGCGCTACTGGGACCTGTACGAGCTGGCCGAAAAGCTGCTGGACGTGGAAGACAACTTCCGCCGCTGGCGCTTTAACCACATGACCACGGTGGAGCGCACCATCGGCTTCAAACGGGGCTCTGGGGGCACCAGCGGCGCCGCCTACCTGCGCCGCGCCTTGGAAACCGTGCTGTTCCCCGAACTGTGGGAGATTCGGACACGGTTGTGATGGACAGTGGCAGCGGCCGGGGGTGGTGAACCCTTGGCCGCTGCTGAGTTTCAATGCTCAGCCCAAGCGGAGGCGAGTCGTGACGTAACGGAAAGCGCACGCTACAGATTCGCGCCGTGTTTCAACCTCGGCCCACTCGAAGGCGGGCCGTGACCGGGGGCCACAGCGCGGTAGCTGTCGGTGGCGCGGCGTTTCAATCCTCGGCCCACCCGAAGGCGGGCCGTGACACGCAGGCACCCAGCTTTACCAGCATGTGCCGCTGGTTTCAATCCTCGGCCCACCCGAAGGCGGGCCGTGACGGGCAACGTGACCCGTACACAGACGAGCTTCACGCAGTTTCAATCCTCGGCCCACCCGAAGGCGGGCCGTGACCAGGCGGGGACATTGCCGCGCCGACTATGGCTCAGGTTTCAATCCTCGGCCCACCCGAAGGCGGGCCGTGACGGCTTGACTGCAAATTCTGGGTTGTCTTTCAGGTTTCAATCCTCGGCCCACCCGAAGGCGGGCCGTGACTTTAGGCCCAGGTCGCCGTCTTTCCAGTTGTTAGAGTTTCAATCCTCGGCCCACCCGAAGGCGGGCCGTGACAGTTATGGTACTTGACCCGCACCAGGACGGCGTCAAATCGTCCCTCTGTGCGAACCCCCTCCTGGCTTTCCAGCTCCAGAGACTTGTTACATGCTCAAGTTGTCATATAACCTGTCCCAGACGCGAGTCGGGAACAACGCGAACCCCCCGGCGTTTCTTCGTCGCGGAGGGTTCGCGCAGGGCAAAGCTACAGAATCAAGGGGTCAGAGAAATTCACGTACCGGTCCCGTCCGTACGCTTCGACAAATTTGTCGCGCGGCTGGCGCAGGCGGTACAGCCGAATGCTGTCTTCGGTGGGGTCCATCTCGGCCAGCAGCCGCTCGCGCAGGGCCAGGAGTGCACGTCGGTCACGCTGACCTCAAAGACGCTGTTCTGCACCCGCTGCCCGTGCGAGGTGCAGACTTTCGCCACCCGGCGCAGGCGGCGGCGCCCGGCGGACGTTTCTGTGTTCACGTCGTAGCACACCAGGAAATCCAGCATCAGCGGTGCAGGTACGGCGGGTAATGGGCGCGGTCGCCGCGCAGATGCTGGGCCAGCAGCCGCGCCTGCACATGCGGCACCAGGCCCAGCGGCGTTTTCCGGGCGGTCAGGGGATGCGTCACCTCCTCCTTGCGCCGTTCGGTCAGGTGGGTCAGGATCAGCTTGCGCGCCTCATCTTTAATCGTCACGGTGTTGCCCTCGTGCAGGACGAAGTCGCGCGGCGTGAGCTGCTGGCGGTTGATCAGGGTGATGATTGCCCGGTCCGCCACCACTGCCCGCAGTTCTTCCATCAGGTCCAGCGCGAGGCTGCTGCGCCCCGGACGCAGGGCGTGTAAAAAGCCCACCTGCGGGTCCAGGCCCACCGCCTGGCAGGCGCTGGCGCAGTCGTTGGCCAGCACGGTGTACGCGAAGTTGAGGGTGGCGTTGATGGCGTCGCGGGCCGGGCGGCGGGTGCGCTCGGTCAGCCAGAAGAAGTCGCGGTTGGCGCGCAGCATCAGCGGAAAGACCTCCCAGTAGGCGCGCGCCGCCGTGCCCTCAATGCCACGCACCTCGTCCACCGTCTTTGCCAGCGGCAGGCAGCCAATCTGGCCGTTGATGTCGCGGGCAGCCTGCCGCAGCAGCTCGGGGTCGTCGCCCAGCGCCTCGCGGGCCGAGCGCAGCAGGGTGGTCTTCTGGTTTTGCAGCTTGCCCGCCGCGATAAAGCGCGCCACCGCCAGCGTGCGCGCTCCGTCACACGCGCAGCCGTGCTGGGCCACCCGCAGCAGGACGTTGCCGCTGACGGGCGTTTCGGCGCGGGCCATGAAGCGGCCGTATTCGGTCAGCCACGTCACCGGCTTGTGCTCGCGCGCCAGGCGGTGAATCAGGAAGGGCGAGAGCAGCACGTTGCCAAAGACCACCACGCTCTCGACATGGTGCAGCGGAATCATGGCCTTGTGCTCGCGTTCCACCTCCACGCGGATGTTGTCGGTGTCCAGGTGCAGGTAGGTGCCCTGGGTCTGGATATAGAGGGTGTTGAGCAGGGTCCGCATCACTCCTCCAGGGCGGTGCTGAACGGGTCAAAGCCGCGCGGAAACTCGCGGGCGGCAAAGGGTTCGCAGAGGTCCAGCAGGCTGCATTGCAGGCAACGGTCATCAGCGGCAGGTGGAGGCAGGGTTTGACGACGCAGCAACTCGCGCACGCCGTCGCGGGCCTCCAGCACCGCCTGACGCAGGGCAGGCGTGAACGCCACCACCCGCCGTTTGTGGCTGGCGGCGTGGTAGATGAAGCCCTCGGGGATGGAGACGCCGAACATCTCTTCCAGGCACAGGGCCTGCGCGCACAGCTGCACCTCGTCGGCCAGGCGCGGCCTGGCCCGCCCCGACTTGTATTCCACCGGGCGCGGCGAGCCGCCAGGTAATACCTCGACCACATCGGCCACGCCCGCCAGCCCGTGCTGGCGCGAGACGAGCGGCAGGGCACGCAGGGTGCGCACGCCGCCGCGTTCCTCGGTGCCGCCGCCATGCGCCCGGTCGTGGTGCTGCTGGCCGCGTGCCGTGAACTCGTTTTCGGCCCACACCTGCTCGACATGAATCAGGGCGCACTGGCGCGGGCAGAACACGAAATGCTGCAACGCCGAGAGCATCACCTCTTCCATAGGCCCCTCCGGCAAGGGAAGCGGGCCGGGCGTTCAACCCGGCCTCAAGAGTTAGCCTTCCGCCAAGACAGTCAGCATGACACCGGGGTAAGCGTCCAGAGGTCCTTCGGCTGGCCGAGCAACGCTGTATTCCTCAAAGCGGCGCGGTGCTGCGCCGTCCCCCAACGAGGGCACTTCAATGAGCTTGAACAGTTTGTGCGCCGGTGCCTTACCCAGAGCGTTTTCGTGGCTGAAAACGTATAAACCCCGTACAGCCATTTCGCCCCGGCTGGCGCTGCGGTCCAGATTAAACAGGTTGGTCAGCGCTTCCCAGAACAGGTTGAGATCGTCTGTCGTTACGCCTGTGCCACCTTCGGTCACGGCGCGGCCCAAAAGAGGGTTGAAAAACCCATGCGCCCGGTAAAGCCCGTACGGCAGCACACTTTTCCGACCTATCTCGGTGCTGCCCGTCTCCATGCGTTCCTCGGTGGTGCGGGCCTGCCGGGTGATGGTGACGTCAATGGGCAGGACGCGGTCAATACTGCGGGCGAAGGTGATCTGCACGGGGCCGCGCACCTGCCCAGCATTCAGCTTGCCGGTGGACAGTACCGCGCCGAACATGCGGATGTCGTAGAACTGCGCGCACATGGCGTCGCGCAGGCGCGGGATGGATTTTTTGCCGCCCTTCTCATCGCTGGACAATTCCGGGGTGAGCGTTTTGGATGTCGCCTCAATGGCCGAGTTCAATGCCGTTTTACTCTGGATGAAGACCTCAATAGGATTGTTGCGCTGCGAGTTTGAGAGCAGCAGGTAATCACGGACTTTGCGCTTAAGGGCCACATCCGTCACGAAGCCCAATTGCGTTTCCGGATCGGTGCGCGGTGCATTTGCGGCGTCCGGATCGCCGTTGGGGTTGCCGTTGGTCACGTCGAACAGCAGGACAAATTCGTGGCGGACGGTGGGGTCACTGATGGCAGCGGTCTTCACTTCGGTCGTCATGCTTCATCTCCTTCGGGAGCGTTCTCGGCCTGCTCGTCGGCGGTCTTCTGTTCGGGCGTCCAATTGGCACGGATATCGCCGCGCTGGTGCCAGTAACCCAGCCCAAAGCGGCCCTGACCCTCCACATTCAGGGACATGGGGTAGCCCCCCCGCTCCACCAGCGTCCGCACCAGCCCCTCCATCTCTTCGTTCAGGTAGCGGCCCGCTTTGGGCAGGTGTGCCACAGTCGCCAGCTTCACCAGTTTTGGGAAGATCCCCGCAGGGGATGCCGACGCCGCGCCGAAGCTCCGTTGTACGCCCGTGGTTTTGAGGCGCTTCTTGTTCTGGCGGTAGCTGTACACCTGCTGGGCTTCCTCCAGCACGGCCAGCAGCCGCCCGCACAGATATGCGGGGTCAGATTCCAGTCTTTCCAGTCCGGTCATGAACTTCGCTCCTCCTTCTGCCGCCGTCTTGGCGTAATACAGCGAAAATTTCAGGGCTGCTGCTAGCGTCTTCAGGTGCCGCTGACGCTCCCATTCGTCCTTCTTCCTGTCCTGCGCCCCCTTCACCGTCAGTGTTCTGAACCGTTGTACCGCCTGCGCCAGCATCTCTAGCGGCGGCTTTACCCCCTCATAAGCTGTGCGGATCAGGTCGCGGGTCAGGTTGGCGTTCTTGCTGCCCAGCGCCTCCATCAGCGCGTTGATGTGATGTGGGTCGCCGGGCTTCCCCCATGCGTCGTTGATCGTGGTGGCGTTCAGATAGGCCCGCACATGCGGCAGCATTCGGCCCAGGTCGAGGTAGAGCCAATCCCGTAGGGCTGTGCGCCCCACATTCGGACTGAAAATCGCCAGAGCGAATTTGCTGCCGTCCAGGAAGGTGAGGTGCTGCCTAGCGGCGTTTTGGACATTCAGTAGACTGGAGAGCTGACTGAGCCGCGCCTCCGGTTTAGGTGGCGCAGGGGCGCTGGCTGCTGCTTTCGTGCCTTTCTTGACCTTTGGCTTGGGCTGTTCGTCATTGTCGCTGTCCGAGTCGCTGTCACCGGCCACAGGCGGACGCATCAGGTCGCCCAGCGCGCTCTCAAAATCAAATGCTTCTGACGCCTTGGTTTCTGTTGCACCTTCGCCGTATGAATTGCCGAGAGCGCTTTGAAAACTGAAGTCCTCTGCTGAGTGCAGGGGCCTTCCCTTCTCCACCCAGAAAAGCGCGACCTGATTGCGCAGGGTATCCAGTTTGACCTGCTTGCCCACCTTGTCCATGACGATGATGCGGCGGTGTTGCTTGTCGCTTGCCAGGGCATTGAAGACGCGCGAAGCTGTATCGGCACACTCGTAGCAAAGGTTGTTGTGCCCGCTCGTATCAGTGCGGCCCGATACAAAGGCATTGCTATTCAGTGAGTGCAGTGGCCCTGGCTTGCTGATAAGCTTCACGCCAACCGGAATGCGGCTGATAAGTGGTTTGACCTCGCCACAAACAGCACATTCACCCGTGATCATTTCTTTCTTGTCGTCTCTGACAGCAATACGCTCCTGTGCCTCTGCCACCCAGAAAGCTTGTACGGCAGGCAACTGAAAGAGCTTCTTTCCGGCCAGTGGGCCGCTCTGCACCTGGAAGGCCACCCAGTCCTTCGATTTCACCTCGGCCCAGCGGGCGTCGTCCACCAGCCATTCGCCTGCCACTGCCTTCTTCACCTGGGCAATGGCCTGTCTGATGTCGGCGTCCAGTTGCGGGGCATCCTCCATCTTGTCGAGGAGGGCCAAAAATTTGGCATGCTTCTCAGCGGCGCGATCATCCACCTTGCCTTTGTCATCCACGCTGACGCCTAGCGCGTAACACGCCTCATCGGCCAGTGGATGTGGGTCTATGCCACTCGTTCGTCCCGTGTAGGGCCGCGCGAATAGAAGGCCTGACAGGTCAGCCTCCTCCAGGCGCGCGCCCCTCTCGCTGATCTGCACCACCCAGCGAATCGGCTGGGAGTAGTTGTAGAAGCCCGTCGGGGGCAACGATTTACTGAACTCCTCGTCTCGGGCGTGCTTCACCAGGGCATCAAGCATGGCGGCCCTCCAGGGCATCCAAGCGGGCGTAGGGATTTGCCGTATCGGTCACGACATCCACCCAGCCGTCCTTAAGGTCCGCGTTGAAGTAAACGGCCTCCATATACCCGTCGGCCACGTCCCACTTTTTGCCGTCATGGCGCTTGAACTGCATCTCCTTGCGCGTCTTACTGGGCACAAAGGCGATGTCCAGCAGCATATTCCCCAAGCGCTGATTGAGGCCTCTGTCCGGCTGTTCGTCCGGGGTGGCCGCCTCGAACTCAGCGCTGAACTCGCGGGTGCCCAGATAGGGCTGGTGGCGACATTGCCCGCTCTGCGCCCGACGTTTGAAACATTCTGTGTGCTTGATCAGCAGATTGACGCCGTTCGCCTGCGCATGGGCGTGCGGCTGTACCACGATGTCGGCGTGAATCAGGTACTCCACATCCTTGAGCAGCAGGCTGGAACGCTGCTGCCGGTCATCCTCAATGAACACAGGCGTCTTGCCCTGGCGGGTGCCCAGTTCATTTCGCAAGACAGTGGCCGTGGACCCGATCTTCACCACGCCGATGCGCCGGATGCGGTACTTGAATTCCGGTTTCCAGTACACCGCCTCCAGCGCCCCCCGCGCTGCGCTGGGTGTGATGATCGGGTAAGAAACGCGCTCCACTTTGAATTCCGGCCTGCTGAACAGGGCGTAATCACCCCGCACGCGCAGGCAAACCGACGGATCATGCATATTGACCTCCTCTGTCAGAGCACATTGCTTCCGCCCGCCATGTAAATCAGGTCGGCGGGGTCGCGGTCTATGGGCAGCCCCACCAGGGAGTCGTAGCTCCCTGTCGCCTCAAGCAGGTAGATGTTTTCCTCCAGTTCACGAATGGCGTGCGCCTTTTCCAACTGACGGGCCTCGTGGGTGTAAATACTGACCACATACGGTTGTAGGGCACGCCAGCTCTTGCGGCTGGGGAACCGCTGCCACTGCTCCAGTGCGCGCTGAAAATCGCGGTATGGCACGATGACGCTCACGGTGTCGTTCTCAATCAGGCGGTAAGCCTGGGCCACTTTCCTGAACTCCTGCTGTCTGCGGAGCGATTGCACCCCCGGTTGGTCGGGCAGAACGTCCGCATAAAGATCGCTGAAATAACGCCGGAGAATATCCGTGCCGTTCAGCTCGTGGTCTATGTCCTTCACGGTTTCCAAGATGGTTCGGGCTTTCTCGATGCCCTGCTGGTAGGGGCCGCGCGGGGCTTTGCCACTCACGGTCTGGAAGAGGACGAGGCGGCCCTTGTGCGGGCCGTTGCCATTGCGGTTGCAGCGGCCCGCCGCCTGGATGATGCGGTCAAGAGGCGCGAGGGCGCGGTAGACCACGGGAAAATCCAGGTCTACGCCGGCCTCGACCACCTGCGTGCTTACCAGTCGGACTTCGTCTTTCTGCTTCAGGCGCTCATTGATGGTGTTGAGGACGTCCTTGCGGTGTGCACCGCACATCAGCGTGCTGAGGTGGAAGAGGTGTTTGGCCTTTTCCTTCTGAAGCGAGCGCAGCAGGCTCAGGGCGTCCCGCCGGGTGTTGAGGATGGTCAGGATTCGTGGCTCAGCCTTCAATTCCTGGGTTAGGGCTTCCCAGGGAACGGGCTGCGGATAGTGCGAATGAAGGCTGTACTCTACCCTCTTCAGCTTCTCAAAATGGTCGGCATACTGCGGCACGATCTCCGTCTGCAACGAGCCCTTGAAAGCATCGGTCAGCGCATCGGCCTCAAAAGCCGGCTGCGTTGCGGTGCAGAGCACCACGCTCACGCCGTAGTCGTCCACCAGCGTTCGCAGCACATCCAGGGTTGGCCCTCGCAGTTCCGGCGGGAGGGTCTGCACCTCATCCAGCACCAGCACACTGCGGGCGACGCGGTGCAACTTGCGGAGCTTGCTGGTCTTGCGGGCGAACAGCGACTCGAACAGTTGCACAAAAGTCGTGCAAACAAGCGGTACGTCCCAGTTCTCTGCAGCCAGCTGCAGGCGTAGCGTGTGGGCATCTTGCCTCTCGGCCCTGTTGTCAGCCGGTTGCACGGCGCTGTGGTGCTCCAGCACGGCATCCACACCCAGTACATCGCGGTAGACCTCTGCATTCTGGTCAATGATGCTCGTAAAGGG
Organism: Deinococcus multiflagellatus; assembly: GCF_020166415.1. NCBI lineage: Bacteria > Thermotogati > Deinococcota > Deinococci > Deinococcales > Deinococcaceae > Deinococcus > Deinococcus multiflagellatus. The sequence continues at coordinate 5,458 of NZ_JAIQXV010000006.1, read as the reverse complement.
AATGGCGACGATGACGCGCCGCAACTCATTGTGCAAAGCATGCTTGAGGGCGAAAGCCAGCCCACTGAGCGTCTTGCCACCGCCTGTCGGGACAGTCAGTCGATAGATACCGGGCGCACCTGTTGCCGCCTTCAGACACTCGGCGTACACCTCGTCCCTCACCGCCTGCACTTCGGCAGCGGTCTCTTTCCCCGAAAGGCGCTGCTTCTCTAGCAGTCGTTTCCGCCCTGCATCAAAGCGTTCCCAGAGGGCAGGGATGTCGAGGTCATACTGTCTGGCCCTTGGCCGCTCCTCTCCGAAGTGAAATTCGGTGTCGAGAAAGTCCGCGTCTACCAGGGCTGAAGTCACCATGCGCGTGAACAATTCCTGCTTGAGTGGTGCTTCTGGCACCTTTTCCGGCGCGCCTGCTGGGTAGAGACTGAAGGTTTTGATGGCCTGCGCCATAGCGTCCATCCGCTCAGCAAAATCAGGCTCGGCGGCAATCTTTTCCTCGCCTTCTCCCGCATCTTCCAGCCCAGCATGGTGACCGAGCACGGGCAGCATGAACGTCGTGCGCTGCGGATGCTCAGCTAATCTGGACAAGAGTAAGGTCGCGCCCCAAATGGCATGAGGGGGCCCTTTGCGGCCCAAGTCTTCTCCTCTCTCCTCGGCAGCCTGGGCGTCTCGCAGATACTGCTGAAACTCTGGGTTGTATTTGCCCAGGTCATGCCAGATCCCCAGCAGATATGCCAGATTGCCCGCCCCAAAAACTTCTGCATAAGTCCTGGCACGTTGAGCGGTGTCAAGCAGATGCTTTTTCAGGTCATGGGGCTTCCCGCCACTCCCTTCACTTGGCGTGTGCGCCCAGTAGTCACCGGTCCAGGTCATGCCGAAACGTCCTTGACGGTCTGCCACTGGGGGTTTTCCGGGCTGGGGCTGTGGCCCATGTAGGTGCTCATGCTCTTTCGCCTCCCTGGCCTGCGGCTTCCCGCAGTTCATTCAGCCAGTGCGCGCGCAGGTGCGGCGGGCTCAGCACCTCCACGCGGGGGCCAAAGCTGTAGATCCACGGCAATACTTCGCGCGGCAGGCCGCTGCTGTCCAGGGGGGCGCGGAGCGTGGCCACCACGCTGCCGTCCTCGGCACGGGGGTTCACCTTCAGGTGGGCGTAACCGCCTTCCAGAATCCGGTAGGCGGCGTCGGCACGGAAGCGCAGGGTCACCGGCTCCGTGGCATTGCCCTGCGCCCCCACCACGCCCCAGGCCGACTGAAAAAAGGCCAGCGGGTCAAAGTCGGGCGGGATGGTGTACTGCTGGTCGGTCAGCACCTGCAACTGGCTGAGGCGCGAGAGCTTGAAGGTCCGCACGTCCCGGTGAAAGGACGTTTCCCGGCCAATGATGTACAGGTCCAGGTTCTGGGGATGGGCTTCGACCAGATAGATTTCCAGAATATTCGTGCGCCACGCGCCGCTGCCGCCGGGCTTCTGGTACTCAAAGCGCAGCGGATGGGCGCCAATCCAGGCCGCCGCCACCTTTTCCATATTCAGGTCCTCGCGGCTGGGCCGCCGCCCCATGTCCCGCACGCTGCGCTGCGCCACGTCCTGAACGTGCGCCGGCAGCCAGGAGGTGAGCTTCTTCAGCGCCGAGAGATGGTGGGTCTGCTGGCCTGCCGCGCGGTGATACATCAGGCGCGCCGCCGCGTGCAGCGCCAGCACCTCCACTGGGTGCAGCTTGCTGCGGTGGGTCTCGATGACGTGGCGGGGGGGGCGGCCCTTCCCGCGCTTGAAGTCCGGTTCCAGGCGTTCCAGATCATTCAGGTCGCGCTGCAGGGCCCGCTCAGCAGCCGAATAGCCGGGGCTGTCTGGGCCCAGCAGTGGATACAACTGCCGCATCAGGTCTTTCACGCTGCGCGGGCCTTCACGCAGCAGCGCGGCGATCCGGAACAGGCGCTCGGCCTTGGCCAGACCTTCGGGGGCAGTGTCGGGGCTCACCGGGTCATCGTGCCTCACCCCTGTCTCTGGTGTGTCGCAGCCCTGTCAGGGCCTTAATCCCAGTCAACCCATCTGAGTGGCCCATGCTCATCCCGCCACTCGGTGATCCAGGGATCGTAGCGCCCCTCGCAGAACAGCTCGGCCTGGGCGGGCGCTGGCCGGTGTAGGTGCCAGCGCAGGTCCGGCGACAGCACCAGCACCCCCTGGTCGTAGCGCACCGCGTCGGGCCAGCCCAGGGCTTCGCCCAGCACCCCCACCACCCGGCTCAGCGTTTTGCGGCGGGCGCGCTCATCGCGGCCCGGCAGGTCCAGGGCGGCCAGGGCCTTTTCCACCGCCACCCGGCCCCCCTGCACCACCAGCAGGGCCAGCAGCGCGGCTTCGGGGCGGGTGGGTTTGAGCAGCACCTCCAGGCCCCCCACCACCGCGCGAATGGGGCCAGCGGTGAGCAGTTCGCCGGTCCAGTCCGGCTGATGCGGCTCTATGCCGGCGGCCCGGAACAGGTCGGGAAAGGCGCGGGCTTCCTGCCCGGCCCAGGCGTCGGCCAGCCCGGCGGCCCGCAGGTGGTCGGCGGCCTCTGCCGGCGACGTCGTCAGCAGACAGGCCGCCTCGACCACGGCCACGCGCCAGCGGTCTTCCGTATTGCCGCCCGCGACCAGGGCCAGGGCCTGCTGGGCCCCCACCACGTCGCCCAGCAGGACCCGCAGGGCGGCCAGGTCGGTGTACAGGGCGTGTGGCTGGTCGTCTGGCAGCTGTGCGTGGTGGCGGGCGTCGTGCAGCAGTGTCAGGGCCTCGTTCAGGCGGCCGGTGTCGCGCAGCACCCGGGCACGCGACCGCATAGCGGCCACCCGGTCCTGGGGATTGTCCGCCTTGGCTTCGGCCATTCGGAAGGCGTGCTCGGCACGGGCGGGCTGGTTCTGGGTATGGTACACGCTGCCCATGCCGCGCCACGCGGTAGAGAGCTGCGGTTGCCCCGCCGGCCGGGCCCCCACCTGCAGCGCCCGGCGCAGGGCCCGCTCTGCCTCGACCAGTTCGCCCAGCCGCTGACAGCTGATGCCCAGATTCGCCAGCGTGAGGGTCATGGCCCAGTCGTCGTGCTGGAAGTCGGCGGTGGCGGCGGCCAGCATGTCGCGCGCCGCTGGCTCCTGCCCGTGGCGAATCAGGTAGTACTGGAAATCCAGCCGCACCAGCCCCCGGTCGCGCCCGCGCGTGTGCCGCAGGGCGGTTTCAAACGCCTGTGCCCAGTCGGCGTGCCCCAGTTCCGCCTGCGCGCAGGCCCGGTAGCGCGCGGCGATGGCGCCCTCCGGGCCCGGGAGCCCGGCGCCCTGCTCGGCCCAGTCCAGGGTGGTGGCCCAGTCCAGGCGCAGGGAGGCGGCGAAGGCCTCGAACGCAGGCCAGACGGTGGGGGCGGCCTTGAGGGCGGCCTGAAGCAGCGCCTCGTCGGCGGTGCGGTACGCCACCCAGGCCAGCGCGTGCGGCCAGGCGCCGCTGGTCCGCACCGGGGCGGGCACGACCTCGACCACCCGGCGCAGCAGGTGGGCCTCGGCCCGGGTCTGCAGCTGTTGTGCCGCGTGCCGCGCGTGGAGGGCCCCTGCCTCCCACGTTGCCGTGGCCAGCAACTGCTCCAGATGCGCCAGCAGATCGGCAAATGGCATGGTCCTGCCAGTGTACGGGTTGGGGCGGGGCCCTCGGCTGGGTGGTGCCGCTGCGCCTGATCACAGCGCCATGAGGAAGCGGGGCCTGCCTGTATCTTCTTCGGCAAGCCCCGCCCAGACCCCTGCTCAGCCCCCGATGGGCCGGGTGGGGTCCTCCAGGGGCACGACGGGCGCTGCTGGGCCCCCTGGATGGATTGGTGTGGGGCGCGCGGCGCTTGGTGGCACCTGCAAGGCAAGAAGGGTTACAAAGGCGGCCAGGGTCAACTTGAGCATGAACTCTCCCCTCCAGAGCAGTCCTCTCTGGATCAGCGCTCACGCGTCTTGCGCGGCGCAGGGGCAGAGTGCGGGGGCAGCCCGACACTGGCTGTCGAGTTCAAATCGCGCCTATGACCTCCGCGCGAACCCCGGGCGACGGAAAAACGCCGTGGGGTTCGCGCGGGACTATGGGTGCCGTTCAGGACGAAGATTTCAGTGCTGTTGAGGTTGCTGGGCAGAACGCGGCAACGGGCCGGGCCCTGGGTTCGCGCAGCGGCCTGCAAAACTTGCGTCAGGGACGCTGGCGCGGCACACTACTGTTGCAGCCCGCCTTCGGGTGGGCTGAGGATTGAAACCATCTCGACCGGCTATGGGGATGCCCAGAGCGTTGCAGCCCGCCTTCGGGTGGGCTGAGGATTGAAACGCCTGTGCGCGTGTGGGGGCGGTCGCATGAGTGCGGTTGCAGCCCGCCTTCGGGTGGGCTGAGGATTGAAACATAAGGCCATTTTCCCCCCGACCCCTGAGCCCGCGTTGCAGCCCGCCTTCGGGTGGGCTGAGGATTGAAACTGCGCGGCGTGCGCGTGGCCCCCGCCGCCTAAAAGTTGCAGCCCGCCTTCGGGTGGGCTGAGGATTGAAACCAGTATTCGAGGGCGGTGCCGGGCAGAGCGAGCCCGGTTGCAGCCCGCCTTCGGGTGGGCTGAGGATTGAAACGGACGCGCTGCACTCGCAACGCTCGCGCCGGTAGTTGCAGCCCGCCTTCGGGTGGGCTGAGGATTGAAACCGCAAGGTTAGCTAACGTGGACGCGGCTCAGGCGGGTTGCAGCCCGCCTTCGGGTGGGCTGAGGATTGAAACGCGCGGGCGTGGCGGAGTGGCGTCAGATCAACGCCGTTGCAGCCCGCCTTCGGGTGGGCTGAGGATTGAAACATAGGCATTGAGCAGTGAGGTCAGGGCATCTGCCGCGTTGCAGCCCGCCTTCGGGTGGGCTGAGGATTGAAACATGTGGGTGACTCCTTTTAGCGGGGGCCGCGCGGTTGCAGCCCGCCTTCGGGTGGGCTGAGGATTGAAACCGGTGGCGGACTTCGCCCGCGTGCTGTGGGCCCACCTGCCCGGCGTGAGTTGCAGCCCGCCTTCGGGTGGGCTGAGGATTGAAACCCATGAGGGTGCCCGGCTCGACGCCTGCAGGCCAGCGTTGCAGCCCGCCTTCGGGTGGGCTGAGGATTGAAACCCCGCGAAGGCTACTACGGCGTCTATACCGTACGTTGCAGCCCGCCTTCGGGTGGGCTGAGGATTGAAACATTGCACCGCCGCGACGGCCGCTGCGCGTTCTGAGGTTGCAGCCCGCCTTCGGGTGGGCTGAGGATTGAAACGTGGACCATGGGGATGGGACGGCCGCCCTGCACGTCGTTGCAGCCCGCCTTCGGGTGGGCTGAGGATTGAAACCAGCGCCATCATACGGGTGTCTGCGTCATTCAGGGGTTGCAGCCCGCCTTCGGGTGGGCTGAGGATTGAAACATATCCACTTTGCTCGATCGCCATGCGTTCAGGGTGTTGCAGCCCGCCTTCGGGTGGGCTGAGGATTGAAAC